>MHBF01000036.1 GCA_001803225.1 Lentisphaerae bacterium GWF2_44_16
TAAAATGAGAATCGACGGCAATGTCATATTCGACATTGGAAATTATAAAGTCTCAGAACAACTTTTGCGACATTAACAAAGATTTCAATAAAGATATTTTTTGCGACATAATTTCCGTTTTTCTTTTGAAAAAAATTCTTTAGCGGTATATTTTAATCCGGCACAATTTGTGCCAAAGTTCACAAATAGTAAATATTTCCTTGCTCCAACTGTTTAGCTGGATGGAATCTTCGTGAAAAAGGATCTATTTCATAATCAATTTAGTACTGTTCAATAAATTATTTAAGGAGGGTCAAGATGTCCGGAAAAATGCACACTATCACAGGGAACGAAGCGGCCGCGCATGTGGCATGCGCATTCAGCGAAGTCGCCGCTATTTACCCTATAACCCCGTCTTCCGATATGGGAGAACTGGCTGATACATGGTCAAGCAGAGGACGCAAAAACATATTCGGCACAACAGTTGACATAGCCGAAATGCAGTCTGAAGCCGGCGCGGCCGGTGCCGTTCACGGTTCACTCAGCGCAGGCGCCCTGACAACTACTTTCACCGCCTCGCAGGGCCTGCTCCTGATGATACCCAATATGTACAAAATAGCGGGCGAAATGCTTCCGACTGTTTTTCATGTTTCCGCCCGTTCCCTCGCGGCACAGTCCCTTTCGATTTTCGGCGACCACTCAGACGTGATGGCTGTCCGCAATACAGGCTTTGCGCTTCTTGCCGCTTCTTCGGTGCAGGAAGAAATGGACCTGGCTATAGTAAGTCATCTTGCGACTCTGAAATCCCAGGTGCCTTTCCTCAGTTTCTTCGACGGTTTCCGTACTTCCCATGAAATTCAGAAAATTGAAGAAATCAGCTATGACACAATGGCTGAACTTATTGAAATGCAGTACGTACGCCGTTTCCGTGAAAACGCAATGCGCCCCGAAACCCCCTATTCCAAAGTCGGCGCCCAAAACCCCGACGTTTACTTCCAGGGCAGAGAAACTGTCAATAAATACTATGACGCCGTTCCCAAGATAGTTCAGGAATACATGAACAAGCTGGCAGCTAAAATCGGCAGGCAGTATCATCTTTTTGATTATGTCGGCGCGGCAGATGCGGACAAAATCATAGTCGCCATGGGCTCGGCCTGCGAAACCATCGAAGAAACCGTTGAATACCTCAATGCCGAAAGAGGCCAGAAACTCGGGCTCCTGAAAGTAAGACTTTACCGTCCCTTCTCCGTCAAGGATATGTTCAAGGCAATTCCTAAGACCGTCAAAAAAATAGCCGTTCTCGACAGGACAAAAGAGCCCGGTTCAATCGGCGAACCTCTTTATCTGGACGTAAAAGCCGCTTTTGCCGGGAAGCGCATGACCGTTATCGGCGGGCGCTATGGCCTTTCAAGCAAGGAATTCACTCCGTCAATGGTGAAAGCCGTTTACGACCATCTCGAAGGAAAATGCACCAGCAATTTCACAGTCGGCATAAATGACGATGTATCTAATCTTTCACTTCCTGTGACGGAAGAGATATCCACGGAGCCGAAAGACAGGAAGTGCTGCATGTTCTGGGGCCTCGGCTCAGACGGCACGGTCGGCGCAAACAAAAACTCCATAAAAATTATCGGCGATCAGACCGATATGTACGCGCAGGGATATTTCGTTTACGACTCAAAAAAATCATACGGCATTACTATTTCGCACCTGCGTTTCGGGAAAGACAAAATCAAATCAGCCTACGTTGTACAGAGTCCTAATTTCGTGGCCTGTCACAACCCCGCTTATATCGGCCGTTATGACATGCTTAAAGGGATAAAGGAAGGCGGCACATTCCTTCTCAACTCCGAAATAGACAGTTCCGAAGTCTTCAATCACCTGACTGAAGATATGCAGAAAACCATCATCGAGAAGAAAATCAACTTCTACAATATAAACGCCCTGAAAATAGCAACACAGGCGGGGCTCGGCGGCAGAATCAACACCGTCATGCAGGTGGCTTTCTTCAAAATATCCGGAATTATGAATGAGGATGCCGCAATAAAATACATCAAGGGCGCCATCGAAAAATCCTTTAAGGAAAAAGGAATGGATATAGTCCAGAAAAACTGGAATGCCGTTGACAATACCATTGCCGCCCTTGAAAAGGTAACAATACCCGAAACCATTACGAAATCATTTGTTCCCAAAAAACTTATTTCCGATGACGCGAATGATTTTGCGAAGAACATCATCAAACCGACAATGCACCTTCTCGGCGACAGCATTCCGGTATCGGCAATGTCCGTGGACGGCAAGCTTCCGACCGGTACTTCATGCCTCGAAAAACGCGGTATAGCTCCGAAGGTCCCGCATTGGATTGCTGAAAACTGCATACAGTGCAATCAGTGTTCAATGGCATGTCCCCACGCGGTCATAAGGGCCAAGCAGTTCGAGCCGGAAACTCTCAAGAGCGCTCCTGCCTCCTTTAAGACTCTTAAGTCAACAACAAAGAATGACAAGGACCTCCAGTACAAGATACAGGTCTATGCCGAAGATTGTACCGGATGCGGCGTTTGCATAGAAACATGTCCGGCGAAAACAAAAGCACTGGCATTCAGTCCCATTGAAACCGAAAGAGAAAACGGCGAAAACAAAAATGCCGAATTCTTCGATGCCGCCCCGGACAACATTCTCGGCGGAATTGATGAAACCACCCTCAAGGGCGCACAGTTCAAAAAACCGCTTTTCGAGTTCAGCGGCGCCTGCGGCGGATGCGGTGAAACTCCTTACGTCAAGCTGGTAACACAGCTTTTCGGCGAGAGAATGATTGTAGCCAACGCCACCGGATGTTCATCAATATACGGCGGCACTTTCCCGACTATTCCTTATACCAAAACAAAAAGCGGGCGTGGTCCGGCATGGGCAAACTCCCTCTTTGAAGATAATGCTGAATACGGTTTCGGGATGCGTCTCGCTGTTGATAAAAACAGGTCTCAACTCAAAATGAACGTTGAGAAGGCCCTTGCCTCCGCAATATCAGCAGACCTCAAAAACGTGCTTGGAAAAGCCATGGAGCTCTGGAACGCGAAAGGACAGGACGCGATAAGCGCGCAGGACGCCGTAAAACCGGTATTGGCGCGTGAAATCAAGGGCGCGGCAAAGGATATCAAGCCGATGCTTGAGAAAATCCAGGAACTTCAGGATTACTTCGTTGACAAAAGCATCTGGATACTTGGCGGAGACGGATGGGCTTATGACATCGGTTTCGGCGGCCTTGACCATGTTGTCGCTTCAAATAAAAACGTCAATATCCTGGTTCTTGATACCGAAGTTTATTCCAATACAGGCGGACAGGCTTCAAAAGCAACTCCCATCGGAGCTGTAGCCAAGTTCGCTCACGGCGGAAAGCGCCTCACCAAGAAAAATCTTGGTTTCATGTGCATGAGTTACGGCTATGTCTATGTCGCTTCAATCGCGATGGGCGCAAACCGCAACCAGACAATGAAAGCTTTTGTTGAAGCGGAAGCTTACAACGGCCCGTCGATCATATTAGCTTATGCCCCGTGTATCGCTCACGGCATAAATATGATGAAGACACAGACCGAGGAAAAACGCGCGGTTGACGCCGGTTATTGGCCTCTCTACCGTTACAATCCGGCCGCATTGGAAAACCCTTTCACATGGGAATCCAAAGAGCCTACTCTCGGTTATCAGGAATTCATACGCAGCGAACGCAGGTTCACATCCATGCTGGAAACTGCTCCGCAGGACGCGGAAGCCGTCTTCAAGCTTTCAGAAGAAGATGCCGCGAGACGTATGAACTTCTATAAGAAAATGGGCGAGATAATGTAATTATCGGCCTCACTCGTTCAAAAACGGCCTCAGCTTTTTCGCTGAGGCCGTTTTTTTTTCTGAATTCCGCTGTATTGTATCAGCGGTTCTAAAGGAAAGGAATATCTGTGAATGAAATTTCCGAACTTTACGCTGAAGCCCATCGGCTTTGCCAGGAAGAAAATTATGTTTCCGCCGAAACGATTCTGAAGAAAATACTTGAGCGGGACCCCGGCAATGTCCCGGCACTGATGCTGGTCGGGCTTACGGCTTATTTCCTTGGAAAAAAAGAAGAGGCGTTTAAGTATTTTGATGAATCTGTCCGCCTCGGTCCGAATAATCCGCAGGTCTTTTATAATTACGCCTTCGTCTCCGAAAATTCCGGCAACAGCGCGGCGGCCATGAAATATTACGAGAAAGCCCTTGAGCTGAAACCCGATTATGCCGCGGCACTGAACAATCTGGCAAATCTCCTGAAAGCGGCGGGGCGTCTCGAAGAGGTTGAAAAAAAATGCCGTTCATGCATAGATAAGATGCCGTTCCAACCGGAAATTTACAATACCATGGGAAATCTTCTCAGCGTTATGGGACGGAATGACGAAGCTGTTTCATCTTACAGAAAATCCCTGGAACTGAAACAACTCCCCTCCGTGCATTCCAATCTCCTCCTGGCATTGAATTATCTGGATACGGATAATGAAACGCTTTTCAACGAGCATAGAAACTGGGAAAAACTTAATACCGTAAATCTGACCGTGAACAGAAGTTTTTCCAATTCCCTGACGGGGGAAAGGAAATTGCGCATAGGCTATATTTCCCCTGATTTCCGCAGGCATTCCGTGGCATATTTCTTTGAGCCGCTCATACGTTATCATAACAGGGATAAATTTGAAATATACTCTTACTCCGACACAAACAAACCGGATGCCGTAACTGAAAGAATTAAATCTTTTTCCGATAAATGGCAAAATATATACGGAATGCCTGATGAGGCGGTATTCGCTCTTATAAGGAATGATGCCGTTGACATACTGGTGGACCTTTCAGCACATACCGGGCAAAGGCTTCTTCTTTTTGCGCGCAAGCCCGCGCCTCTCCAGATTACTTATCTAGGCTACCCCAACACCACCGGGCTTTCCTCAATGGATTACAGAATTACGGATAACTCTTCCGATCCCGTTGAACTCGATAAATTTTATGCTGAAAAACTGATAAGGCTGAAGAATATTTTTCTCTCGTTCGCGCCTCCCGCCGAAGCCCCTGAAGTCTCAGCCCCTCCGGCCGTAAAAAATGGATTTATAACATTCGGTTCTTTCAATAACCCCGCAAAAATAAATCCGGGATTGATTGATGCCTGGGCCGCGATTCTAAAAGAAGTTCCCTCATCAAGGCTTGTGCTGAAAAATATTTATCTTGGAGATATTTGGATGCGCAAACATATCTCAGACCTTTTCAAGGTGCGGGGTATTAAACCGGACAGACTGGATTTACTATCGTTTGAGGGAGGCATCAACGAGCATCTGGCACGTTATTCCAGGATTGATGTGGCGCTTGACACTTTTCCGTATAACGGTACAACTACGACTTGTGAAGCTTTATGGATGGGCGTACCTGTTGTTTGCCTGGCAGGGGAACGCCATGCGTCAAGGGTCGGACTGAGCATACTTTCCTCGCTCGGACTTAAATCTTTTGTCGCGCCGAATGTTCAGGATTATATAAAAATTGCCGTTTTTCAATCCGGGAATATTAAACTTCTTACAGATATGCGCCCTGTACTGAGAAATCTGATGGCTGATTCTCCTTTGTGTAATTCACGCCTTTTTACAGAGGAACTGGAAAGCGCGTATATGGATATATGGACGAAATATATCCACGAAAATAAGAAATCCTCTTGATTTTTTCTCTCAGGATATTATTATTAGTTTTGTTCCTTTTTGCGGGTGTAGCTCAATGGTAGAGTCCTAGCCTTCCAAGCTAGCTGTGAGGGTTCAATTCCCTTCACCCGCTCCAACCTTACTTTGTTTTTTCCGATTGAAAATAAGCGGCAGGATTTTTGCATTTATCTGTTTTCATGCTAGCCCCAATACTGTTCACTTAATGAATTGTGCTATATTAAACCCTAACTCCGCTGGAATTACGTAATATGCAGGCCGAATTTTCCAAGCGTCTTGGCGACTTTCTTAGTTATTTCACAGGTAAGCCAATCGCCGTT
>MHBF01000037.1 GCA_001803225.1 Lentisphaerae bacterium GWF2_44_16
CAAATACGTAATATATTTTATCAGAAAAAATCCCAAAATCAATACAAAAAAAAGAAAAATAGGAAAATATTACGTAATCCCAGCGGAGTTAGGGCTTAAAATAATCTTCTTTTTCCAGCCATTGCAGGTATGATTTCCAGTCATTCCATAATGGGCTTTCTACGACCGTCTTAATTTCTTTTTTTTCAAAAATTACTCTCTCGTATTCGGTGTAAGGATAACCATGTCCATAATCTCTTCTGATTAAAATTTTAAGTGGGTCAGGATAAATAAGAAAGCTAAAAATATCTCCCGAGCCTCTGAAAGATACCGGATAGTATCCTATCTTTCCTGCATAATACGCTGTCGCATCGCATACGTAAAATACAATACGTCCTTTACCGTCAGTTTTATTTATCATAATCCTATTGTTTGTAAAAAGACAGAACATTTCAAATTCCTCCGCGGCTACAAGAACATCTTTCACAGGCATTCCGTTCTCATCGATGAAATAAAAAGTCTGTTTATAAGAACAGCCCGTTACGAAAGAAATTAGAGAAAAAAACAAAACCATCGATAACTTGTAATTATTAATCATCTTCAATCTCTATTAAAGCTTTTCCCGACATGTCGAAGAGTCTGTTTTAGCCAATTTTCTTTTTAGGGTTATCCCTCTGGAAATAGTCTTGTTCATCCAGCCGGCGAAGATAAAGAAACCAGTCATTCCATAATGGGCTCTTTATAACCTGTTTATTTTCTTTTTCCCTGCGAAGCACCCTGTCATATTCGGAATACAACGAAGCTTCACCGTAATCTTTTCTGATTAATATTTTAAAAGGATCTGAAGAAATAAATGGACAGAAAATATTTTCAGCTGAACTGCAAAAAGACACCGGATAATAATCTGGCTTTCCGCCATCGCAATGAGCAAATCCGTCCAAATAGAACTTTACACATCCTTTGTCGTCAGTCTTATTTATCATAATTCTGTTACCCGTAAAGATAGATGTTATTTCACATTCTCTTGCAACCACAAGAACATCTTTTACAGGTATTCCATTTTCATCTATGAAGTAGAAAGTCCTCTTAGAAGAACAGCCCGTTGCGAAAAAGACAAGAGAAAAAAACAGAACCATCGATAACTTGTATTTATTATTCATTGTATGTCTTTAATTCTGCCTGAATTCCATAACGATTTGTTTTCAGGACGTTCAGTATCTTTTCATATTCTTTTCTGTCGAACTGGGGATCATTCAGACGCTTTCCGGCAAGGCTGAGAGGACTTTCACCGTAATTATTTTTAATGTCAGGATCGGCTTTATGTTCCATCAGTATTTGGGCCATCTTATAATCACAATCAATAACAGCATAAAACAATGGTGTAATTTTTTTATCATCACCAATGTCGGGATCAGCTTTGTAGTTCAAAAGTAAATCAACTATTTCATAACTGCCTCTTGCGGCAGCTATGTTCAGAGGGGTTTGATTGCTGGAATTACGAATATTGGGGTTTCCTTTATGTTCAAGGATTAATTTAACAAGCTCAGCCTGATTGTTATAAACTGCAAGTGAAAGAGGACTTTCGTATGAACTTATATTGACATCGGCTCCTTTGCCAATCAGAAATTCGGCCAACTTGTAATTCCCATTATTTAAAGCCTGATATAGGGTCGTTCTGTTATTTTTGTCCCCGGCATTTATATCGGCTCCGTACTTAAGGATAAGCGAAGCATATCTTATGTCCTGATTTCGACTGCTACAATGCAATGCAGTGTCTCCAGAATCATCCTTTAATCCGGGCTCAACTCCAGCTTTGAGCAAGTTTTCTATTAATTCAAGCGGGGTCTGCATGTATATTGCATGCATGAGTATTGTTGTGCCATTTGAATTTCTGTCATGGATATTGGCTCCTTTGGAAATGAGAAAATTCATGACTTCCCATGTTTTTTCAGTAGAATTTTTATATCCGGATAAAGGTATAAATATTGCAGAACCGCCCAAATATTCAATCCTCTTTATATCTATGTTATATTTTGAGTAAAGTTTCTTTATTTCTTCTATGTTTCCTGAAATCAATTCTCTCAAAAAAATTCTTTTCTTCCCGAGTTCTTCTTTAATACACTTATCTCTGTAAGATATAAAAATAAAATATGATACCGCTGTACAAACGGCAAGAGCTATAAAAAACAGACAATATTTTGTTGCAAATTTCATAGGCTGAAGGTTTTTGAATTTCATGTTTTTTTTTAATTATTTTTCATAAATTTCAAAATAAAAATGCTTTCCTATATCCATTACCATATTACATTTCCATACTTTATCATTTATTTGTCTAGGCATAACTTCATTCATTGTAGCTATATCAGGTTCATTATGAAACACAACCGCGCTTTTTATTTCCACAGAACGTTCTCCGTTATAAACAAGTTCTGCGGCCCGGACACTGGTATTCCACTCACAAAGCTCTCCAACGCTCTGAAAATCCCAAGTTTCACCTTTTTTCCATTTATTGCCATTAACAGCATCAAATTCTTTTTTGACAATCAAATCTGGGATACTTGTTGCATATACAGGTTTCCCCGCCTTGTTACGTAATTTGATTCTGTTAAAAACCACGGTAACGACGGCTTTCTTGTCCCTATCCTTCAATACCGCATTATAATCTCCTTCCGCATATGCAAGAAGGCACAAGAGTTCAAATTCATCGTTTTCTGTGAGAGGAGAGTAAATCACATCTATGGGAACGCCGGGCGGCAGAGGGTCAGGCAAATTGGCATTTGTTCCCATCTTATTAAAAAGTGAAAGTTCCACTCCGATCAACTCGGCAAGTTTCTGCTTCCTCAAGCTTCTTTTAAGTCGCAAAACTTTTTTCGAGTTATTCCAGAGAATTCCATAGCCAAAATCAATCGTTGCGGCTTTACTGCTCTCTTTCTGTTTTCCGGCCTCTCTTTCCGCAAGTTGTTCTCTTGCCAGTTTTGCGGCTAGAACAGGGCATTTCACAGCAAAAGAACCGAAAGGATTCTCCACAGGTTTGTCCGGTCTTGTTATCCTTTTGCACGGGCGCACTATGGGCTTGCATGGGCGTTCTATCCGTTTACAGTACCTTGTTATCGGAACACACGGCCTCCTGCCCATTTTAACTACACTTGCGTTACAGAACGCCATTTTTTCTTCAACCGTCATATTCTCAAAGCTTTTATTACTCATAATTTTCACCTGTTTATTATAACATCTTTATTAGTTAAATTCCAATTTCTAAACCACGGAACACACGGAATACACAGAAAAAGGGGGGCAAAGCCCCGTTTATTCTGCTCCAAGCGAAGCTGAGGAGCAGTTCGGAAAATCCGAAAGGATTTTCACGGGGTGCAGGACTTCGTCCTGCTACCATTTCCAGGTGCCGCCGTTTTTGTCGGGGTCCCACTTCAGGTCGAAAGGAGCGAGCACCATTTTTCTGGAGATTTCAACCCAGATTTTGCCGTCTTTGTCCTTTACTGTACGTAAGGTCTGGTCAATGGCTTTCCATTTGCCGACGTTGATTTCGGCGGGCCTGCATTTTGCGGAAAAACCGCCGTTCACTCCCTTGAAATCCACATAGCTGTTTATGTTGTTTCTGCTATAGTAAACACATGAATAAATCATTGTCCTGATTGGCAGGTCTATGATGGCATTGCTTATTTCAGTTCCTGACGTTACAAAGGGAGATCTTGAATAATCCGCAGTGCCTTTGCTCGTCTTGCTTGCGTTTCTAAAAAGGAAATCGCCAACCCCGCAGGGTTCTCCGCTAATGTTCAGAAGCTTTGAATTTGCATCGTTTGTGCTGGCTTTTCTAGCGCCCCACCAAGAGGCGTAAAAATAGACTTCAAAGTAGTCATAGCTTTTCTCGACAAAATCATTCGCGTTACCCGTGCTGAAAGCACCGTAGCCCTCTTCACGCGGCGCGGCGTTGATGGTAACCAACCACCTTGGCCCGGCGGCTTCTCTCGTGTAACTCGTAACAACACAATCCCCCGGCGCCCATAAAGCCTTGTCATAAATTCCAGGTTCATAGATGTGAAGTTCGTGTTCCGCCACCAGATAAGTGGCCCTGTAGCTTACTCCGTTTTGGGTTGCTGATGTGGAAACTTTCCCTATCATCCTTGTGGTGTTGGACATTTCAGTCCCTCCTTCGTTTTAATTTTATTTGTTATTAATTCTGCGCCAAACAGCGCCCTTCATATCAATAAAAAAAGCGTCAAACAAAAAAGGCTGAAATTCATGAAAATTGCGGAAAAGAAAATGGAGAATCCCCTAAAGATTTTTAACAGTTTTGAGTAAGAAAGAAGGCCGTTTTCATGGGCTAAAAATTTTTCATTTTTTTTAGAGAGGAACCACGGAACACACTGAATACACAGAAAAAAGTGAGAAAAATCAAAAAGAATTCTTCTTTCTTTTTCCGAGTGTTCCGTGTGTTCCGTGGTTTTTTCTTTCGGAAAATCGATATATTAGCGTATTTATAATTGAATTATAATAATAAACTGACAATTTAAAAATCGGGAAAAGATATTAAATTATGCGGTTCCGATAATACTGAATTATGAAAATATTCTATGAGCGAAATAAATACTTATTCAATTATAATTTTTGCCAGTCTGCTTGTGATATTTTCGTATATTTTTGAAATAATCGCCAGAAAAACCAGAATACCATCTGTATTTTTTCTTCTTCTTATGGGAATTTTTCTGAGGTACATGGCCGAAACATTCAAAGTAGCGGGGAATATTGATTTCAGTCTGGTGCTGCCGGTAATCGGTATTGTCGGCTTAGTGCTTATAGTTCTTGAAGGTGCTCTGGACCTTGAAATAAACAGAGAGAAAACCGGCATTTTAAAAAGATCTTTTTTCAGTTCGGTAATCACACTTATTTTTACCGCTACCCTTATAGCCCTTATATTTCATGCGGGCCTTAAAATAGCGTTTGACAGGGCTTTTCTGAACGCGCTTCCGTTTGCCGTCATAAGTAGCGCCATGGCCATTCCAAGCGTCGGCTCCCTCAGCACGGAAAAAAAAGAATTTATTGTATATGAATCGGCTTTTTCGGACATACTGGGGATTATGATATTCAGTTACGTTCTCGATATCTGTCTTGCCGGAAAAATATCGCTGTTCGGCTTTGTTCTTTCCATTACGCTGACTTTTATAACGGGGTTTTTCAGTGTAATATTCCTTTTTTATCTGCTGATGAAAATAAAGCATCACATAAAGATTTATCTCATAATGGCTATACTTTTCCTGCTTTTTTCAGTTTCGAAACTGCTTCATTTCTCTTCTCTTCTGACTGTTTTCATGTTCGGCATACTGTTGGTAAACATAAAATATTTTCTCGATAAGACACGTTTTCTTTCGCAGATTACGGAAAGCAAAGTCGAGCTGGAACGTGAGAGGTTGAAATCCATAACTTATGAATCTGCTTTTCTTGTGAGAACATTTTTCTTTATTATTTTTGGTTTTTCGATAAACATAAGCACTCTTTTTAATTTTCTGACATTGTCATTCGGCATCATCATAACCATAGTTATACTGATGGTGAGATATCTTCATCTGCGTTTCTGGTCCAGATCAAACGTATTTCCTGAACTTTTCCTTGCCCCGAGGGGGTTGGTTACAGTTCTTCTATTTTACAGCATTCCATCAGGTTTCCTGATACCGGGAATAACCGAGGATGTGTTGTTTGTAGTGATAATAATATCCAGCATCCTGATGGCTATAAGCCTTTTTTTCTACAAGGAATCCACCGTAAACAAAATAGAGATATAAATTTTCTTCAGGCATTTGGATCGAGGGCCATATCTGTTTCCGATACCTTTTTCATGGCGTGTTTTTTCCTGATAATATTTTTCAGGAGTTCGAGATTCAGCACAGGGGCGGAGGATATTTTGCCCGAAGCCAGATAAGTGATCAGTCCTCTACGCAAGGTTATTGACGCAGGATCGTCTTTTCTGAAATTGAGAGTTGACACCATAAGCAGGCCTCTTCCTATTTTGAACTCACATAAAGCCGCTTTTCTTATGACATGCTTGAAAGATGAAACGATTTCTATTATGGGTTCAAAAGGAATATCCGCATTATCGAATATCATGCTTCGAGCATCTTTCAGCATCGGATAAAACTGCCAGTCACAAAATCTGTCATGAGAAAAATTTTCCAATGCCGGATGTTCATATATCACTGTCGCCAGATCCCCCTTAACCCTTCCTGCAGGGGGCGGAGAAAAACCTGTTTCCTCTGTGTCAAACGGGACATCTTCCGTCAATAGAATTCTCTCTCCATCCGCTATCCGGTCAAGAGTCCTTTCATCCAGTTTTTTTATGACTGAAGCAGTGTTCTGTTTAAAGGTATTTTCAGGAAATACCCACAAATCCCAATGATTCGTAAATTCACAATCACCTGCCGAAAAACGGCATTTAAGAGTAAGGCGCGAAGAATATTCCAGAGGAGGAATCTTAAAGAAAATATTTTCGCATTCAGTCAGCGTTCCAGTCTGGAGCGGAGGTGTTTTTATCTCTCCTCTCTGAAGCACGGTATTCTGAGTGTTTTCGATATGCCAGAAGATTTTTCCATCGTCAAGGGTTTCATTTCCCCAATATGACACCATTATTTTTCTTTTGAGTTCCCGTCCTGAGAAGAAATTTCTTCTGCATCCTATGTCCAGCAATATTATATTCCTGCCGTTGTACTCCATGATTTCACTTTCGGAATCTCCGGGTTTCAACTCATAGAATTCATTCAGTATTCCGCATGGATATCCGCAGCGGTGCCAGTGTGTGTCTATGCCGCCGAGAAAATCATATCCCGAAAGATTTTCACACCTTCTGGCGTTTTCAATATTGTGCTTGCGTATGCGGCGTGTCAGTTCGCAGGAATTATTATAATACAATGCCGCTTTATGAACGAGTCCGGCCTTTTCAAGGCATTTGCGTGCGCTTGAAAAAAGTTCAGTTCCGATGTGGCTGTTTCTGTAACGGTTTTCCAAATCAATATTAAGGTAATTACCCAATATTCCCACTTCATGTGAAAGGCATGGTTTCTTATAAGGCTTAAGTTTTTCGTCGAGCTCTTCAGTTTTATCGAAATCCCCGGCGAAATAGCTCAGGCAACCCCAGGAATACTGTCCATAGACATCTGAAAATTCAGCCAGTTTTTTTAGTCTTGAAAGATTAATTTCGGAGTTTTCAGGGTCTCCGTATTCAATTCCGCGCATGGCTTCCTGCGGATTGAAAAGGGCATCGGGAGCGTATTTCCTGCAAAACGCGGCGAGACGGGAGAGTTCCTTGATTTTGGCTTCATCAAGGAATTCTTCGTTGCCTCCGCAGAAAAGTATTACGGACGGATGTTTGCGCGCGGCCTTTATTATGTCGAGCCATTCGCTTTCCTCTGAATCGCGCGGTACTTCGACCTGAAACATTATGCCCAGTTCATCGCCGGCCTGGAGGTATTCCTCCGGAGGACACCATGTGTGACAGCGTAGCCAGTTGAAACCGACATGTTTGAGTTTTTTGATGTTGTCAATATAAACTCTTTTATCGGATGGCGGAACACATGTTTCAGGAAAATAATAATGTTCCGTCGAACCTCTGAGATAAACAGGGCTCCCGTTAAGAAAAATCTGTATGCCGCGCGTTTTCAGTTCACGAAGTCCCCAGAGACGGGAGCTTCTCTCAATTACGCGTCCTTTACGGCATAGGGAAAGCTCGACATTATAAAGATAAGGATTGCAGTCAGACCATTTCTCCAATGCCGGGACATCGGTCTTGAAAACCGAAGTTTTTCCGTTCAGAATAAATTCGCCACTGGAAATTTTACGCGATTTTTTTTCATCAGTTATTTTCCATTTCAGAGAATAAGAGTCTTTCATTTTTCCTCTGAAATTTATATCCCAGACAAGTCCCTTTTCATTCGAAAACAAGTGCCAGTCCTCTATTGAAAATGAATCCGTAACGAACATTTCAATTCCGCCGTTTATTCCGCCCATTCTGCCCTTGTATCCTCTGATAGCGCAACTTCTGCGATTGTTTGCGGCGTTTGATACGGCTATTACGATTTCGTTTTCCTGCCCGCTCTTTATGAATGACGTCAAATCAGTTTCAAAAGGTGTGGAAAAACCGGTATGGGTACAGGCTTTTTTCCCATTGCACCATACGGCGGCATTCATTACGGACGGCCCGATTTTCAGAATAAAAGCTCTGCCTTTGTATTCAGGGGCTATGAAAATTCTTTTTTTGTACCATCCCGTACCGATGATGAAATTCAGAGAGGCGTCAGGAGTTATTTCACCCATTGGAAATTCTATCGGGCGATACTCGGGATTGAAGACGGCGTCGCGCCCGTAGAACTTGCAGTGCGCCATGCGCTCCCTGTTCAAGTCCCAGTAACCGGGAACCGGCATTTCCGTTTCAAAGATTTCTGTCGCTGGAAGTTTTAAATCCTTGACCTCACTTATGTCGGGGGTATATCCGAAATCCCAATCCCCGTTAAGTAAAAAGGCCCGTGGCAAACCATCAGTACTTTTCATTTAAATATCCTCAGTTATGTTCGAAGTTGTTGATTTCAGTAGGGCAAAGCATTTGGTTCACCCGACATTATATAAGTCAGCGGAGGCGCCAATAATATAAATACATCATCAATGGCATCGGAAAATTCAAGACATCCTGTTTTTGCTTCATTGCTTAAATTAGTTTCGCAGAATTTGAAAAGGCCTACATGTTTATCGACTTTTTCGATAATCTTGTTATCAATCCATAAAGTGGCGCTGAACCATTCACCGCCCTGTCCTTTCACCAGTACAGAAAAATTTTCAGTGTTTGGAGGAATATGAAAATACAGTTTTCCGACAGGGTTTATTAAATTGAGTATTCCATCAAATTTTGTAACACATACAGGTACTGATGATTTATTTACCTGTACGGTGGCTTTATTGCCGGCATTGCAATGAAGGCGGTAAACTCCCGCAGTCTCAGCATAAAAAGAGATTTCTTTTTTTTCAGGAGAATACTGCAAGCCTGTTTTTACGCCATCAGGGGCTGTTAATGACAAATCCGTGAAGGAAGAAACTTTATTTTTCCCAATGCCGGCAAGGGAAATATCCAGTTTTATGTTTTCTTTCTGTCTGCAAAATAAAAGAAAATCAACAGAGTTTCTGAATTTCAGGGAAGGGCAAATGTTTTTTGATTTGACTTTATCTGAAACTTTTAATTTTTCCTGTGCCGGAAGAATTACATGTCCATAGGTCTCATTCATATTCATTTTTTTAAGATAGTTGAAAACATCCTGTTCGCAGCCGTTGATGATTGCGTTTCCGCTGATATATTTTTCCAGTGAACACGGAGGGAAATTGATTGCCGCCATGTTGACAGCGGGAAATTTTGCTCCGGAAGATATCCTTGGGTTATTAAAAATTATATTGCTGACACTGTCCACGATTACCGCAGATTGACCTCCTTCGTAGGAGCCTCCATCAAGAATCAATTTACCTCCATCATGCCCAAGTCTTACATACATTGCCATACTATTTTCATTCTTGACCTTACAATTTATGAAGTGAAAATATCCACCAGGGGGGCTTTTGCCGCCTTTTGTCACAGATTTAACTGTAACAATGTTATTTTTAATTTCGCAGTTTCTGAAAGTCAACGAATGCGGCGGCGCAGACAAATCAAGAGGCGACCTGATTTCTATTCCGGGGCCACTGTTTCCTTCTATCAGGCAATTTTCCATCACACAGTTCACCAATCGGTTGCTTGGCGTTCTATTATTCGGTTCGAAATCAATACCAGCCTGAGGCTCTGTTCCGGATGTATTTTTGAGAATACAATTTCTGATAAGAAGATTCTCTGCGGATATCACACTGATACCTTGTCGATGATTATCATCGCAGATAACATTGTCTATAATAATATCCCTGCAATAACTCAAGGGATGATTTTTTATCGCTCCCACATAAATACCGTCGCCGCCGCTTGATTTAAGGGTAAGATTATGAATTTTGATATTTTCACAACTTTTAAGGTTCAGTATATTCCGCCATTCAGAGTGGCTATATAGGGTTTTATTCTGATAATCCTTCTTATTCATCTCCAGAGTAACATTTCCTTCTCCTTTCAAAAGTATATTCTTTTTGCCTTCTATAGAAAATAGACTGTCCCCTTTGGCTTTAAAACTATTTTTTTTAGCTTTTACAGTAACTCCTTTTTCAAAAATTATCTCCTGATTGTCAATCAGGAAAATAGGACTGATAATCCACTCACTGCCCGTATTGTCTATTATCAGCCTCTTCACTTTTGAATTAACGGCATCCTGAAAAGCTTTGGTAGCGTCTCCTTTGTCAAAGCCCCACCAACTCGCTTTTGCTTCATCACGAACACCATTCAGCACCTCAGTTATCATAAGTTCATTTCTCTCTCCAAACAGCATCGCGCTTGACAATAAAAAAATTAAGACAGAACAGATTTTCATAATTAATATCCTTTTCGTTTGTTATTTGCGGATACAGGAATCATTCCACCATGAAAGCCTTTGAATAAACGAAACGTTTTTAACGGCCCCGCTAAGTATTGAATAATTTGCGTTTCCATTATGTCTCCAGCGAACTGCTGTAAAGTCCTGATAAGAAGAAAAGGATGGTGTGCCAATGCCGTCAACCATGAAAGTCAGGTTTCCGTACCTTGATAATTTCTGCCATGTCGCAGTAAGCCCTCCGCTTCCTGATATACCGTCAGGAGTTATTCCGTCTTTGCTGTAAGCGGCTACACATGGATTTAATGAATAGTCCGTGCCGTAAGTCGATTCATTATGAGGCTTGGCTTCGGGACAATAAAAGACATGGCTGTCATTTTTCTTTTTAGGTATATACTGAAAATCCGTCAACAGTGAGTTCCAGTAAGTCGTACCCCACTGTGTAGGTATTACATAATCATTGAAATCATTTGAATATAAATTTGCGGCAAGCACCAATTGTTTTACATTGTTCGTACAGGCGGTGGATTTTACTTTATTCTTTATTTTTCCCAATACCGGCAACAATATGGCCGCCATAATTGCTATAATCGAAATAACCATGAGCAACTCGACTAAGGTAAAAAAAGTTTTTCTGACAATCTTCATCCGCGTTCCAATCGTTGTTATTATATGAACTAATCTTTTCATCTTTTTCATGTCCTTATATAATTTATGTAAAAACAGTCAAGTTCTCATGTAATATATATCGTGTTTTCAAGCATCGCTTTACGTTTTACCTTTTC
>MHBF01000038.1 GCA_001803225.1 Lentisphaerae bacterium GWF2_44_16
AGAACAAAAATAGAGGATCTTTTATGATCCTCTATTTTACTGCATTTTTTGAAAAAAGATTATGGACAGGCTCTTATGTGACACTGGACTCAAACGGAGTCCGTATTCATTTTGATGGCCGGTCTGCCGGAAAAGGAAAACCTCTGCTGGATCGCCCTTTTGTATCTCATATTCCCTATGGCCTTCTTTCAGAAGAATGTGTTTTAGAATTAGAAAAATATTGGCTTCAGGGTGAATCTGAGGGATTAGAGTTACGTCTTCGTCGGGCTCAAGAGAATAGTGATATTCGAGAGAGTCAGGCTAAAAAAGATCATCAGATTTCTGCTTTTAGTGATCGTCTAGGTTTAACGAAAGAAACTCCAGAACTGACGTATCAAGCCCTTAAAAAAGAACTTGTTGAGTTTCCTGATCGTTTTGCAAAACGCGTTTTAGACAGTCAGGAGATTATTCCAGATCAGCTTCTTGAACGATTATTTGTAGAGATGGGGGAGAAGGGACTTTTTGTTTCCATGCGATTTGCTGAGGCTGTCACGGTGGTTATTTCTACAGAATCTCTTTCGAATAAACATTTGTTTCTTCAACATGGAATTCGAGATAACCAGAAACAGATGTATCAGGCCCGCTCTCGTGTCATGAATGATCCTCGTTATTATAATGCGTTAAAAATTGTTCGTGCCGTTCTTGCCCAGAAACCTCTTTCAGATGCGGATAATCAGTTTTTGGTTTTCCGCGGTCAATATAAAAAATCCAATGAGGGTCGCCAGCACAGCTTTTTAGAAGTCGTTCATGAAGGCCAGATCGCAAAGGTGTTAGTGGATGAACAAAAAGAGTTTAAATCGGATCAGTTAGAACGTACTCCTATCTTTTTTCGAGAGGTGTATGAAGAATTGGAAGAAAGTTTGGTTGCCTTTGATTATTTTCTTGGACGTATCGATCAAATGCGACGGCTTGTTCGTTATAAAAATAAACAATGGGAACAAAAGTTTCGTGAAGACATGAAAGAAGCGGAAGTATTTGTGCTCACCAATGTCAGTCATCGATATAAAGACCTTCGTGTTCTTATTGATCAGTTACAAACTCCAGAAATGTCTGAACAGTCCCTTTCAGATTTTTTGAATGTACTTGAACAGGCACAGGAAGAATATCGAACGTTTCTCTATAAAGGTGCAACACCTGAACTTGTTGGTTTTCGAGACATTTTTCGTCCCAGTGTGAGGGTTCATGAGATTGAGTATGGTCAAGAATTTTTGTCCTTAGCGACAAAGATGTGTCCTGAGTGGGGATTTGATAAAGAATTGAGCACAGAATCTCAATCTATTCGTGTCATTGTATTGAATCATCTTATTCAACATCCATCAGAAACTATCCCTGTAGATGTTGAAGAGGCAGTTTTGGATAAATTACGTATAAATCGCAATCGTCCGCTCATCAACGTGGTAGGTGGTTGTAAATTTGTTGAAGACCTGGACAATCCCGAAGAGCATCCTCTCAATAAGATGAGTTTGGCTGTATTGGATGTTGCTCATGAGGTTAAAGCCAATGTGGCTGTTCCTGGTACTCAATCGGGGATCGGGGTGTACTTTGGGCAACAAAATGTGAGGTATAGACGGGAAACAGAATATCTCCCGTTTCGTGAACGAGCCCATCTTTTTTCTATTTCTCCTGGTGGAAATACCGTGTATCCGGATAATCCATGGATGGAACAAACGCAATCCAGTGAACGATATGCTGTGGCGCCAGTGGACACGGTCGTCACTCCTATTACGGCATTATGGGGTGGCAAAGGCGAGGAACGTTTAAGAGGTTACGATCTCCATATTGCGTATATGGAATCGTTGTTTGCTCGTATCAGTAAAGAGCAACCTCGAGTCCTTGTCGCAGGAAACGGTGGTGTTTTTTCCATTTTAGAAATTAACGAATCCATTAAACACGGATTTGATATTCTGCTTATTGAAGATTCTGGACGTTTTGCAGAGGCAGCTTCGTCGGTTATAAGGGAGATTGACCACTTACCAGACCAGAAAGATCCAGGATTTGATGAGCATGTGCGTTTACTTTTACAAGCCACACTTCCAACGGACGTTATGAAAGAATTTTTTAAAAAGGATTTTGGAGAAACGACACCTCCTGAGGGAGATTTGAGAGAAAATTATAATGTGTTTCGAGATCATTTCCGACGATTTGTCGCTTTGGCAAAACAATTTCCAGAAAAGGTTCATGTGACTCATTTAGATTCACTTAAAAAAGATATTCGGGCATTTGTTACGCGTCCTTAATATTCCCTGAGCGAAGTGACCAACGGGAGCGAAGTCGAAGGGGTATTGGAAATTAAATAACCACCAGATCCCGAAGGAGTCTGGTGGTTTTCGTTTTGCCCCCTATACCCCGGGTGGCGGATCACGCGGCTCGCAAGCAACGTGATGAGGGTGAGTCGATGAGCCGCAGCTCTTCAACTCTCGAAGTCCTTAACCGCAGTTTTGGACTTCGGCCCTCTCTCCACCCGTAGGTGAGGAGAAGGCTAGCTATTGATCAGATCGATCGCCGTCTGGACGGCCTTTTCCATACTGTCGCAGACATAAACGTTCGAATATTCCTTCACGAGATCTCCCAAATACGACCGCATCCGGTTGGCATCCTTGAGATCTCGACCCAGAATCTCCTGGTTCTCGATGACGGTTCCTGTCGGAATGTTCTCGATGGAGAGGATGACCGTTCGTCCATCGGCTCCATACTTGAGAGCTTCCATGATCGAAACGCCGGCGCGAGTCTGTCCGTCGATGACGAACAGGAGCACCTTCGCCTCATCCTTGGCCTTGGCTTCGATCGCCACCAGTTCCGGTGACCAGTCCTCGACCTGGGGGTTGTAGAAGCTCACTCCGGCTTTTTCCAGCGCCGGAATGGCATGATCGAACCTCCAGGTCGTGGGATTGCAGGAACCACCCAGGAACACGGAACGACTCGAACTCATTGCATTCTTCATCTAGTCTTCCATTCTCAGCGGGGCATGTGTGAAAAACAAACCTACCGTTGTCTGTCCCGCATTTTGACGCGGGTAGGCACTGCTGTGACTCATCGTTTTGAGCCTTGACTCCTTGACGATGACGGACGAAAATATCATATTTTGTTATTTTTGTCAACGCAACCAACCAATTCTAGTAGTTATATATCAGGAAGAATACGTAAAAGAGGGAGTATAACTTTTTTTGTTTCCTATTCTTTGTTTCCTACTCTTGACAAAATTGGTCTTTGTGAATAAGGTTCCGCTCTTCAGATAGGGTCGGTCTGATTCAAAACGTTTTCTTTAGGAGAAAATAGTTTCGTGCAAAGGTCCTTCTGTAAGAAAGGGTTCTTTTTATTTTGTGTATACCATACACGCGTTTGGATCATTTCTGTGTTTCAGGGGGCTCCTGTGCACAGAAGTGATCCTCAGGCGCGTCTATGGTGTACCTCAACTTCGCGCGATGTGTTCCTGTCCCGGTCGCGCGCAGAAACAATTCAAGACAGGGAGGATCTTTTAATGAACAGATCAGGAATTCGTTGTCGCTATTCGATGTTGGCCTTGAGCGTTATGCTCTGGGCGGCCTGTTCCAACGATGAACAGTCGATCTATGCACCTGTCGCCAATGAAGAGGGTCAACAGAATCAGCTATCTGCGCCCAGCGTTGCAACGTCGACCGTTGGCATGCCAGGCGCAGCGAAGATGTCCGGAGAGCCGGTTCAGGTTCCCTACATCACTTGGGGTGGGGATTATCCCTTCTTCTGGTGTACGGGCGGGCTGCAGACGCGTGAAAATACGCTCTGTGCCCAGTACAAGACCAACGTGAAGTTGGTTCCGGGCGACAATTTCCAGGCGCAGCTTTCCGATTACAAGGCTGGCAAAAGCCCATTCCTACGTGGCACCTTCGAAATGGTGGGCGTTCACACGGTCGAGCTATGTGGAAATGACGCCAATGCCTGTCCCGAGTTCGTCTTCCAGATGACCTGGTCAGCAGGCGATCATCTCGTGACCCGCGAGGGGATCACGGATCTTTCTCAACTCAAGGGGAAGACAGTCGCCGTTCAGAAGGGCGGACCCCATATGGGATTTCTCTTTGCGATCCTTCAGGATGCCGGTCTCAAGTGGTCGGATGTGAAGATTATGTGGGTGGACAATCTTTCCGGTGTTGGATCTCCGGCCGAGGCTCTTCAGAAGAATCCGTCCGTGGATGGCGCTTTCGTTATCACTCCGGATATGCTCGCTTTGACCGGTGCCGAAAGCACGGTGAAGGGGGCACATCTTCTGGTATCGACCAAGGAACGCAGGCGTACCATTGCCGATGCTTACTTTGTGCGCCGGGATTGGGCGCAGGCTCACGAGGAAGATTTGCGGAACTTCGTCGCTGCCTACCTTTACAGTATGGAAGCAGTGAAGGCTTTGCAGGAAGCCTATGATGGATCGGGTTCGACTGAATATAAGGCTCTGATGAGTTTCGCCAGTCAGGTTCTATCGGCTGTTCCGACGTTCGAAGATGCAGACGGTCTATATCGCGATGCAACGTTCGTCGGACATTCCGGCGCCGTGGCGTTTCTGGACGCGCAGAACAAGGAAGGGATCAGTACCTTCGTGACTCGTTCCAATGCGATTGCTCGTGAATTGGGTCTGGCCAATAGCGATTTTCAGATCAACGTGGCTCCTGTGGATCTGTCTCACGCCGTTTTCAACGCTCTCAAGACCAAGGGGCTGGCGAGGAAGACGGCGTTCAATGCCGAGGCAACCCGAGCGCAGCTGGAACAGATGACCAGCCAGGGAACGATCGGGAAGAACAAGTCTCTTTCGTTCAGCGCCGGATATGCTCCCAATCAGACAACGTTCGATGCCAGCCAATACAAGGCTGAGTTCGACCGAATTCTGGAGTTGATGGGCAGTTATTCGACGGCTCCAGTGGCCATCCGCTGTCATGCCGATACTCTGATCGCCGTGGGATCGATGCTCCATACGGGAATGGAAGCTGGCGTGATTTCCCGACAGGGAACCTCTGGCAACTATTCCTACTATGTTGATGGGGCGCCTCTGGATATCACCAACGCTTCAAAGATGGGCGGTCTCATTCACGATCCTCGGTTCAATCAGGCAAAGAAGGCTGACGGGCAGAGTCCGACCGAGATTGCAGGCGCAGCCAAAACCCTCACAGAGGAGCGATGTCGCAATGCTCGAGACTCGTTCCTGACCTATGCCAAGTCCAAGGGATCCAAAGTCTCCGAGACTCAAGTGGTGGCACAGGGAGTCGGGATTGCCGAGCCTGTGGTCGTTTTGCCGCGCTCTGAAAAGGAAACTGCCGCCAATCGGCGCGTCGAATTCTCGGTTGTGCGCGTGGAAGTCGAAGCCAGCAACCCCAGCTTTGACTACTGAAAAGGAGAACGAATATGAATGGTTACAGAATTCTCCTTCGACTGTGTGTCGTTTTGGGGATTGTCAGTTTTGCCTTGATTCCGATGATGGTTGATGCCTCAGGTATTCATAACACCACAGTGATTATTCTGGACGGCTCCGGCTCCATGGATGAATCCATGATTGATAAGCGCACAGGGCAGTGGGTCGACAAGATACGTGCGGCAAAGGATGCCCTAAAGGATGTGCTCAAGCAAATTCCTTCCGATACCCATGTGGGAGTTCTGGTTTTCAGCAGCGGACGTATGTACTGGCTCATGGATCCGCCTTTGGCGCCTGTTCGTGAAGATTTTTTTTCTGCTCTTGATCGTGTCAG
>MHBF01000039.1 GCA_001803225.1 Lentisphaerae bacterium GWF2_44_16
ACTCAACCAATCCCGCGCGCTATGGCAAAAAGCAACACGTTTTTCACTGCCGTCGATACACCCTCTAGTTAAGGTATAATCTCCGTAATGAATTTCTGTTGCGGAGCATAAATGGCTTATTCCGAATCCGATACCCGTGCCAAACTGATCGATCCGCGTCTCATAAGCGGCGGGTGGAATGAATCACATATCGTCCGTGAATACTACTTTACCGACGGGCGAAAGCTCATCGGAGGCAAACGGGGCAAACGCCACTTTGTCGATTATCTCCTAGTACACCGCAACACCAACCTCGCTATCATTGAGGCAAAATCCGAAGATCGTGATCCCCTAGATGGTCTCCAGCAATCCATCGACTATGCGATCAAACTCCGCATCGACATCGTCTACACCACTAACGGACACCGTATCTACGAGCACGACCTCCGAAGCGGTTGCGGAGTATGGGTTGATAGTTTCCCCTCTCCTGAGACACTTTTTGAACGACTTTACGGCACACTAAATCCCAAAGAAACAGAAACTCTCACCCAAAGTTTCCATTTGGGTCTCAAAAAACCCCGATACTATCAGCAAATAGCCGTGAACAAAGCGGTGGAAGCATTGGCAAAAGGGGAGAACAGAGTCCTCCTCACTCTTGCAACGGGGACGGGGAAAACCTACATCGCGTTTCAAATCGTCTATCGCCTTTTTGAATCCAAATGGAGCAAGAACAACCAAAACCGCCGTCCGAGAATCCTCTTTTTAGCGGATCGAAACATCCTGATCGATCAAGCCTACAACGAGTTCAACCCCATCGAAAAAGAGTGTATCAAAGTCAACGGCAAAGAGATACGCAAACGCAATGGTAAAGTTCCCACCAATGCCAATGTCTTTTTTGCGATTTATCAGGCGATTTCAGAGCGACGCAGTGACGAAGCCGATACCGAAAACGACTTTTCAGGCTATTTCGAGCAGTACGATCCCGATTTTTTCGATCTCATTATTATCGATGAGTGTCACCGAGGGGGAGCTAACGATGAGGGGAGCTGGAGACGGGTACTCGATCGGTTCAAAAATGCCGCCCATTTGGGTCTCACCGCCACCCCAAAACGAGATGACAACGGCGACACCTACGGGTATTTCGGCGACCCTGTTTATGAGTATTCGCTACGCGACGGGATAAACGACGGATTTTTAACCCCTTACAAGGTGAAACGTATCCGTACCAACATCGATGAGTACCGATTTAACCCCGATGACATCGTTACGGGAGATTTGGAAAATCAGATCGTCACGCTGGAGCAGTTCGAAAAATCAGTCGTCATCCCCGCACGCACCGATCTAATCGCCCGCACCATCCTAGAGCAGATACGCCCCTACGACAAAACCATCATCTTTTGTGTCAACCAAGCCCACGCATCCGCAATGAAAATCGCCATCGACGCGCACAAAAGTGTCAGCGACAGCCACTATTGCGTCCGTATCACCTCCGATGAGGGGGAGATCGGGCGTGCCTTGTTAGAGAAATTCCAAGACAACGACCTCACCATCCCCGCTATTTTGACAAGTTCCAAGATGCTCACCACAGGGGTCGATGCCAAAAACGTCCGTAACGTCGTCCTCACCGCCCCGATCCGCTCTATGACCGAGTTCAAACAGATCATCGGGCGCGGTACGCGGGTATTCGAGGGGAAAGACTTCTTTACAATCCTCGATTTTGTCGGAGCGACGAACCTCTTTTACGATCCGCGCTGGGACGGTGATGCCGAACCCACGGAAACACCATCCACCGTTCCCCCTGAGCTTGTCGAAGGGTCGGATGATGGTTCGACAAGCTCACCACGAACGGACAAAGAGAAAAAAGAAAAAGCGGAAATCACGATCCGAGGGCGCCGCCTCCGCGTCATCGACATCGAAACCACCTACGTCGGAGCCGAGGGGAAACCGCTCCGGACGGGTGAATATCTCGAATACCTCATCGGCGTATTGGGTGGGATGTATGATGATGAAACACGTCTACGGGAGATTTGGAGCGATCCGCGTGAGCGCAAAGTGTTGATGAACAAACTCGAAAATATGCACATTGACGCCGCGCAACTCTCCGAACTCACCGCGATTTTTGAAGCCGAAGATGCCGACATCTACGATGTTCTCGCCCATCTCTCCTTTAACCACGATATTTTGACCCGATCCGAGCGGGTGCTCAACGTCGAACACCGAGACTTTATCGAGCGCCACCACAGCACCAAAGCACGCGATTTTCTCGAATTTATCCTCCGACGTTATGAGCGTGACGGAGTAGCTGAACTTGACGAAGAGAAACTCAGCTCTCTCATACAGCTCTCAACCATCGACAAAGAGGAGCTAAAAGAGGCGTTTGGAGGACTACGAGAGATCAAAGAGGGGTATTTGGAACTTCAGCGGGAGATTTACAGATGATTCGTGTTAAAATTTTGAAAAAGCAAAGGGATAGCTATGACAGTAATGATTGATGCGAACAAACGCCAACTCAAACTTCTGGACGGCATTCTAAAAGCATTAAAAGAGAATGACGCTATCGAAGCGTATGATCTCGGATTTGAAGAAAATAAAGCCTTTTTTTCTTCACGCCTCGAAGATATTAAATCGGGAAAATCGAAACTAGTATCGCATGATGATATGTGGGAGAGGATAGAAAATCGGATCACTAAAAAATGACTATTTTTTATGAAGAACGATTTGAATTTGACATTAGTGAAGTCGTAGAATATATTTCAGAAGACAGCAGAGCAAAAGGGAAAAAATTTGCCCGCGAAATTCGACAAGCGATCCTAAAAATTCCTGCATTCCCCTACAAACACCGTCAATCGATCTATTTTAAAGACGACACGATTCGTGATCTTATCTACAAAGGCTACGTGATCGCCTATATGATTGATGAAGAGAGTGAGAGCATCACGATTTTGGGGATGATAAAGTATAAAGAAAAATGGTAAAAAATGATCTCTAACCTCCCCACGCTTCCCGATGGATGGGAATGGAAAAAACTCGGTGATGTAGTTACAGAAATTTCATCAAAATTACAAGCTTCACAATGTCAAGATTTACCTTATTTATCTCTTGAAAATATAGAAAGTCAAACTGGCAAACTTCTAAACGTTTCCTCAGCTAAAGAATCAAATGTTATTGGCACATGTAGCAAGTTTACTAAAGACACAGTCATATATTCTAAATTACGCCCTTATCTCAATAAAGTTGCTATACCTGATTTTGATGGAGTAGGAACGACTGAACTGATCGTTTTTCAACCTAAAAATAATTTAGATAAATTTTTTCTTGCTAATTTTTTACGTTCGGAAAGCGTTGTAAACAAAATAAATGCAAGCTCATATGGGGCAAAAATGCCTCGAACAAGTAGTAAATTTTTAAAAGAGTTGGAAATCCCCCTCCCCTCTCTAAATGAACAAAAACGGCTCGTTGCCCTCCTCGACACCCTATTCGCCAAAATCGACCGTTCCCTCGAACTGCTGAGTGAAAACATCACCGCCGCCGATCTCCTCCTCCCCTCTGCACTCAATACGGTTTTTGGGGAATTGGGGGAACAGTGGGAGACAAAAACAATCAATGAAATCGCATTTGTTAAAGGTGGAAAAAGATTAGCAAAAGGAGATCAGCTTTTGGATACAGAAACTCCATATCCTTATTTAAGAGTAACAGATTTCACAAATGATGGAACTATCAGCACAAAAAAAATGCTCTATTTATCACCTGATGTTCATGAAAAAATCAAAAGATACACAATATCTCATGAAGATTTATATATTACTAATGTCGGAAATACTATCGGTAAAAGTGGAATTATTCCAAAAGAATTAGAAGGAGCAAATCTTACTGAAAATGCAGTCAAATTAGTTTATAAAAATAAAAAAAATATTTCTAATAAATTTGTTTATTATTTTACTAAATCGGCTACTTTTATTTTTCAACTGGAATCAGCTACTAAACAAATGGCTATTCCAAAATTAGCTATTATGAGATTAAGTGAAATACAAATTCCCCTCCCACCCCTCGACATCCAAACCCAGAGCGTCGCGTACCTCGACAGCATCCGCGAAAAAGTTGAGATTCTGAAACACGTTCAGAATGACAAGATAAAAAATCTAAAAGCCCTAAAAGCATCCCTACTCGACCGAGCATTCAAAGGAGAACTCTAATGGAGTCCAAAATCAACCGCATCACCGACATCCTCCGCCGTGACGACGGTATCAGCGGGGCGATGATGTACACCGAACAGATCAGCTGGATTCTGTTTCTCAAATTCCTCCACGACTACGAGATCGAAAAGTCCGAAGAGGCAGAACTCGACGGGACAACCTACACCCCGATACTGCGCGGTGACTACGCTTGGGACGTCTGGGCGTGTCCGAAACAAAACGGCAAAACCGATATCGGGCACGTGCAAAGCGGAAATGATCTCCTCGATTTCGTCAACAGTAAACTCTTCCCGTTTTTGCAAAGTTTTAAAAGCATCACCGAAGACCCTAAATCGGTCAAATACAAGATCGGAGCGATCTTCGAGTTCCTCTCCAACCGTATCGCCAACGGTCATACCTTGCGCGAAGTGCTCGATCTCGTCGATGCGATGAACTTCCACAACAGCGCCGATCTGTTCCAACTCTCACAAGTGTATGAGAAGCTTCTGCGTGACATGGGAAGCGATGGCGGCAACAGCGGTGAGTTCTATACACCCCGCGCCCTCGTGCGTGCCATCGTCGAAGCGGTCGATCCCCGTATCGGCGAGACGATCTACGATCCCGCGTGCGGAACGTGCGGATTTCTCATCGAGGCGTACAACCATATCCGCCCCTCTGAACTCTCCACTTCACAGCTCAAATTTCTCTCTGAGGATACCTTTTTCGGAAATGAAAAAACACCCCTCTCCTACGTGATGGGGGTGATGAACATGATCCTCCACGGTGTAGAGTCGCCCAATATCGCCAAAGCCAACACATTGACCCGAAACATACGGGAGTTTGAGGAAAAAGACCGCTACGACGTCATCCTCGCCAATCCCCCGTTCGGCGGCAAAGAAAAAGAGCAGATACAGCTCAACTTTACGGTCAAAGCCAACGCGACCGAATTGCTCTTTTTACAACACATGATGAAAATGCTCCGCCTCGGCGGGCGTTGCGGTGTCGTCGTCCCTGAGGGGGTATTGTTCCAAACAGGTGCCGCGTTCGCGGCAGTGAAAAAAGAGCTGATCGAGCGGTTCAACCTCCATACAATTGTGAGCCTCCCTGCGGGGGTATTCCTCCCCTATTCAGGTGTCAAAACCAACGTCCTCTTTTTCGACCGCGCGGGTGAGACCCATGACATCTGGTACTACGAGGTAAACCCTCCCTACAAGCTCACCAAAAACAAACCAATCAGCTACGAACACTTCGCCGAGTTCCTCGAACTACGTAAAGTACGCGGTATCAGTGATAACAGCTGGATCGTTAACATAAATGATATTAAAGAATATGACATATCAGCCAAGAACCCGAACCGCAACGAAGCGGTAGACCACAAAAGCCCGCTGGAACTGGTCGAGAAGATCAAAGAGAACAACAGTGAAATCGCCGTACTACTCGATGAGATTGAGGGGATTTTAACACTCTAAAACTACTATTATCAAACCAAAAGTTTCTACCCGCTATAATTGCGAAAAATATAACCTAAGGACTTTGCATTGAGAAGTCAT
>MHBF01000040.1 GCA_001803225.1 Lentisphaerae bacterium GWF2_44_16
GTTTGCGGATAGCAGTTCCGGCATGAAAGCCTGATTTAACGATCCCGCCAATCCTTTTACTGTTGAGCCGCGTTCTATTATTGAAGCCTGAAAACGTGTATCTTTCGTATTATGGTTCTTTGAACTGAAAATATTTATCAGTTCTGCGCCGACGTCTGCCAGGGGAAACTCAAAAGCGCTTATCCGCGGGCCCAGTTCCAGGTATTCAGGCATATCCCGGAATGCTATCAGCGCCGCGTCATCAGGTATTTTCAAGCCTATTTTTTTTGTTATTGTGCCGAATACCGGATTTATGGTGTCGGGAACGCATGAAACCAATGCGTCGAATTTTGTTTTTTTCCATAATTTTATTATAATATTTTCAAGTGAATCCTTCTCATGCAGGGCAATTTCCTGAAAAAAATCCTCTCTGAAATCCATGCCGCAGTTTTTATATCCTGAAATAAAACCTTTCTTTAAAGGATGTTCCGGTTGATTTCCATAATATTTCAGGGCGACTATTTTCCTTCTTCCAAGGGAATGAAGATATTCGACCACTCTCTGCATAGCTGTTAAGCGGTCAAGCGTTATGATGTCCCATTTTGCGTTCTGTATTATTTTGCACATTTCAGGATATTCCTGATCATATTGAATTGAAAGGAAAACCCCTCTTACGGAGCGTTCCGCGAGAAATGGGATAATGTCTCTGTACCATGTACTGGATATGAATACGTTTGCGCCCGGGGGGATGCGTTTGAGCGTTTCCCAGTCTATCGCCCCGGGATTGTCGCCTAAAACTGGAACATTTGTTTTGGAAACCGGTATGGATTGAATAAGCTGACCTGGAATTGCCGCGGAAACAGCCCCGTATATTAAACGTCTCAGAAAAACATTGGATTCATATTTCAATGTGATATGCGAAGGGTGGGGGACAAGAAAGTAAACAGTATTGTCCTTTTTCAAATTATTTTCCTTTATAAAAGTGCCCGAACCGCGTCTGCGCTCTATGAAACCTTTTTCTTCCATCAAGTCCAGCGCTATCTGTACCGAACGGAGACTTACGGAAAAATTTCCGGCAAGCTCGCGCACGCTTTTCATACGGCTTCCCGGCTGAAGCTTTCCCGAAATTATTTCAGCCTCAACCCGTTCGGCTATCTGCTGTGATTTGCCTTTTTCCCGTTCAAAATCCACGTTGAATACCTGCTGATACAGTTTTATACACTTTGTATCAATGATATACTAGAATCTTATTTCTGTCAATAGTTCAAATCAAAAAAGAAAAAGAAAAACTGATAACAATTTCCTATACAATTGAATTAATATATTTTGGTATTATACTTTATAGATAAGGTAAAGTATATGTGTCTATAAATTTCATTAAGAAGAGGATGGGTATTATGGGGGAAGCATCCGAACTTGTAAATGATATATTGAACAGGGCACTCGCCTCTGCCGCAATATTCAGCCAGTTGAATCAGAAACAAACAGACAAAATCGTAAACGCGGTTTATGAAGCCGGTTTGAATAACAGAATCAAACTGGCAAAAATGGCGGCCGAAGAAACCGGCATAGGCAAATGGGAAGACAAAGTAATTAAAAATGTGGTCGCGACCCAGTATGTCTATGAAAGTATCAGAAATCAGAAGACGGCAGGAATTATATCAGAGGATTTTGAAAGCGGAATCTCTGAAATAGCTCAGCCGATAGGGCCCATCCTCGCAATTATCCCGTGCACCAATCCAACATCTACGGTGATGTTTAAAGTCCTGATTGCGTTGAAAACCCGCAATCCGATAATCATCAGCGCGCATCACCGCGCCTTGGAATGCTGCCGCGAAGCCGTAAAAATCTGTTATGAAGCGGCCTTGGAAGCCGACGCGCCGGAAGACTGTATCATATTTTTTGATCGCGGTTCACGCGAAGATACCAGAAATCTGATGTCAGACAAAAGGCTGGCCCTTATTCTTGCCACTGGAGGAGAAAGCGTAGTCAAAGCGGCTTACAGTTCAGGTACTCCGGCCCTTGGCGTTGGTTCCGGAAATGTTCCGGTTTACATTGAAAAAACAGCCGATATCCCGTTTGCCGCAGAACAGATACTCATATCAAAAACTTTTGACAACGGCACAATCTGCGCGAGCGAACAATCGCTGGTCGTAGAACGGAAAGTCTCGGAACTTTTTAAAAATGAATTGATTTCAAGGGGTGCGTACTTTCTTTCAGATGATGAAATTACTGCCGTTGAGAATATAGCGTTTAACAAGGAAAAGCTTACGATGACGGCAGAAGTGGTGGGACAATCGGCTGTCCGAGTGGCGGAAATGGCAGGATTGAAAGTTCCCCCCGGCACAAGATTGCTTGTGGGCCCGTTAAAAAATGTAGGCTATGAATACCCTCTTTCCTGTGAAATACTGGCCCCGATTATAGCTTTTTATACCGTAGACGGGTTTGAAGACGCGGTGAAGCTCTGCATCGACTTGAATTTTCACGGCGGCATCGGGCATACTGTAAGCATATACTCCAATGACGAGGAAAAAATAAAACAGTTTGCCATGACGATGAACGCAGGGCGTATCCTTGTGAATACGCCATCATCACAGGGAGCTGTAGGCGGGATTTATAATAAGCTTACTCCATCATTAACACTCGGCTGCGGTACCGGAGGAAAAAATATTACCATGGACAATGTAAGCGCCAGGCACCTTCTGAACATTCAGCGCCTCGCGAGAAGAAAAATAAATGAGCGGATGGAACATTTCAACTCTTCCTTATATTTCAACGAGAATATTGACGCGAAGGAAATTGAAAGACTATTCAACATCAATCACTAAAACAAGGAGCGGGGAGATGGAACGGATAAACGAAAAAGACAAGGTGATTTGCATTTTCAAGGGAAATATGGACACGGTCGCATGCAGGGAATTGGAGACTGAGCTTGTTCAGATGTTGAACCATTGCAAAGCAGACAACCTTCCGCTTGTTTTAGATTTGGCTGAAGTCGATTATATTGCTTCGTCATTTCTGAGGATATGCATTATGTCAGCCCAGCAGCTTGGAAAGGAAAACGTTAATATTGTAAACGTTACTCACCAGGTCAAAAAGGTATTTAAAATGGCGGGGCTTTCCGACGATCTGTCTGTAAGCTGACCGCCGTTATTGGTGAAAAACCTAAGCCCCGGCAATTCTCGGCATTCTTTCGGGTTCCATCTGTAAAGTCGCCTGCATAAATTCATGCAGTATTTGAGTTTTTAATGGTAATGATGACGGATCATCCCACAGATTGCATAATTCACCTGGATCTTTTTCCAGATCAAAAAGCTCCCCTTCATTTCCGTTACGGTAAACAGTGATTTTATAGCGCCTGTTGACATAGGAGCGCAGATGGAATTTTCTGTAGCCGTGATGATTTTCAGTTACGGACCCTTTGCGGATGTCTTTTTCTTCCGTCCAGCACGGGGTTTGGTCAAGCCCTGTCATAATACCGGGGACTTCAATGTCTGACACTGAAAGAAATGTTGGAGCAAGATCAACAAGATTCTGAAGGGCTTCTGAAACTTTTCCGGCGGGGATTCTGTTTTTCCATCTTGTGATAAACGGTATCTTTATCAGATCCTCATAATGGTGTATGGCTTTGGCGGTTAAACCGTGCTGCCCTAGAAAATGGCCGTGATCTGTCGTAAAGACGACGAGGGTATTTTCTGCTATTCCGAGTCTGTCCAGTTCATCAAGTATCAGGCCTATCTGATAATCCATGAAGCTTATCATGCCGAAATAAACGGCTATGTCTTTTTTAAGTTCCTCTTCATCTCTGAGATGGGAAGCCGCTCCATGAACGGCACCTTCGTCCCGGGTAACATGTTTCCAATATTCCGGGTCGTTTTCCTGGGTCTTTCTAAAATGTTCCGGATTTTTATCATGCTCTCCGTGAGTGATTTTGCCGGGACGCATTTTGGCGGGATCGTACATGCTTGCCCACGGCTCGGGGACCAGATAAGGGGGGTGCGGATCATGAAAACTGCTCCATATGAAAAACGGTTTGTCTTCTTTTACTGCCTGATTTATTTGAGCTATGCTTCGTTCTCCCGTCCATGTGGTGTAATGATATTCCTCGGGAAGTTTCCAATGCCTGTCTGATCTGAGCCTTGCGCATTTTTCCGCGTTGGGGGGATAGTCTTCAAAATAATCTTTCCAGTTTTTGAAGCCTTTTTCCTCCATCCATATGGCATAATGTCCGCCGACATGGTATTCACACGCATGCATTCTGGCGGTTTCGACATGGTCAAAGCCGTACCAGGGGCCTTTGAAATTTCTCCAGAAATCCAAATCCCTCAATGTGGGCTGACATTCTATTGATTCCATTCCCTTTTTACTCGCGACCGGCTGAAAATGGGCTTTTCCGACGAGCCCGGTATAATAACCGTTTTCTTTCAATATTCCGCTTACGGTGGGAACATCCTCAAAGAGCTTTGTTCCGAGAGACCATGCCCCATGCTGTGAGGGGTACATTCCTGTGATTATGCTTGCCCTTGTTGGCGTACAAGTAGGATTGCAGCAATACGCCCTTTCAAATCTCGTTCCTTCACTGCATAAACGGTCCAGAGCAGGTGTTTTTAATTCAGGATCTTTTGCCCCTATTGCATTGTAATGGTGCTGGTCTGATGTAATTAGTAAAATGTTTGGAGATTTTTTCATTATAGTTCCCTTTTAATATCAATTATGATATTATATATCAAAAATAATATTAATGCAATAGATTGGAGAAAAAATGAAGGAGAATCATAGTATCGCGGCGTTGGAAAGGGGCCTCAAAATAATCGATTATCTTATAAGGGCCGGAGATGCGGTGCGTTACAGAGACATCAAAACTGTATTTGCTGAAATAACCGATGCGAGTTTGAACAGGCTTCTGAAGTCCCTGATAAGCCAGGGCTACCTGATTAAAGAGGATAATTCATACAGATTAGGGGAGCCTGTAAAAATATGGGGCACTTATCTTTCCGGTGATGACAGTTTTCTTTCCACAGCGGAATTCTTTGTAGAGAAAATCGCCGAGAATCTTAAGGAATCAGCCGCTTTTGTGCATTTTGACGGGGAAAAAATCAACACGGATTTTGTCGTGAATGTCTCTGATTCCATTAACATTACCCTTCGAAAATCAGGAACCCTTTATTTTGAGTATTATCATGCCGGGGCTCTGGCTGTAATGGACCATTTACCCGAAGAAAGCGTGGCGAAAATGATAAAATCACAATACAGCCATACTCCCTCCATGAAGATTTTAAAAGACGCTCTTTCCGAAGCGAAAAGAAAAGAAGGCTATTATGTCGATACGCCGCAAATCAGAAAAGGGCTGAAACGAATCTCCGTTTTTGTTCCCGTTTCAGGCAAAGTGGCCTCATTTTTCATATGTGTTCCGTCTGAAAGGGCGGAGCAGAATGAAAAAGAATACGGGACTTTCCTCCTGAAATGTGTTGACGAATGGAAAAAGCTTCTTTCCGGAAAATGATTTTTATCTATTCCGCATTTTGCATTTTCTCAAAAGCCTCAAGTATGTCCTGAAAATTATTTGGAACAATATGACTCATAAAGGTTTTCCCTGCATATCGAAAACTCTGTAATCGTCATAGTTGTATCTGTTTTTAGGGTTGTCTTTCTTAAACCCTAACTCCGCTGGATTTACGTAATATGCAGGCCGAATTTTCCAAGCGTCTTGGCGACTTT
>MHBF01000041.1:0-234 GCA_001803225.1 Lentisphaerae bacterium GWF2_44_16
GAAGAAGTTGGGCGAGCTTGTGAAGGGCACGGTCGAGGAGACCTTGAGCGCGATGTTGGATGCTGAAGCCGACGAGCTTTGCGGGGCGAAACGTTACGTGCGGAGTCCGGAAAGGCAGGACACGCGTGCAGGTATTTATCCGCGTAAAATGCAGACGAGCGCACGCGAGATTGAGCTCAAAATCCCGAAGTTGAGGACTTTGCCATTGGAGACGCAAGTGATCGAGCGCTACCG
>MHBF01000041.1:240-5670 GCA_001803225.1 Lentisphaerae bacterium GWF2_44_16
GGAGACTTCCGTCGAAGAAGCTTTGGTGGAAATGTACTTGGCTGGGGTCTCGGTGCGGCGCGTTGAAGACATCACGCAGGCGCTCAGTTTGACGCGATCCTGAAGAGCTTCGACGTCAAACCCATCAAGCTCCCAGCATTTTTGCCCAATTTGAACTCAGTGGCCGAGCGTTTTGTACTCAGCCTAAAATCAGAGTGTTTGGAGAAGTTCATTCCCGTAGGAGAGAAGTCTCTTCGTGGGGCCGTAAAGAACTACCTCGAACACTACCATGCAGAACGAAATCACCAAGGACTTGGCAATCGCATTCCGTTTCCCGAGGGGCAGATCGGCTTCCGCGTGGGCAAAATCAAGACCCGCTCGCGCCTAGGAAGCCTCTTGAAGTATTACTACCGGGGGGAAGCTCCGGATACAGGAACCAAGAAAGCTGCTTGAGCTTTTTCAGACCGCTGTTCTCGCTTCTCTGCTTTCATTCCACTTGTCGACGAACACCGATTCGAACTCAAATCTCACCAGCTCCACGCCCGAATCGTAAAATCTGCTATTTTGAACTCAAAATCTCCCTCAAAATCCCGTCTATCACACTCATTTTGACGGACTTTCACCCGGCAAATCTCTGATCCGAGTTTTTGTGCCTCGCGGGCTCAGGGATAAAACTCCGGGATTATAACAGTCAGAGAAGTTGTGAGTAGTCGAGTTGAGCTTGTGTCCTATAAGGCAGACCTTACTGACCTGGTGGGATTTCACTGTTCGAAACTGGAATTTCCACTTTGAGTGTTGAAAAAGTTATTCTCATATCACAATTTGGTGGATAAGATTGCTGCTCCGCATGCGGCTTCTTCCTTTGAGCCTGACAACACGATCGGCAGTGAAAATATCTGTTCGGCCTTGGCTCGCATTATTGAGAGTTTGCGCATGGCATTGCCGCTGGCGATGACTCGCTTTCGACCTTTGAAAACCCAGCCAGGCATCATTGAACGCATGTTCATTATTATGCCGTAAGCAAGAGCTGATGTTAGGTTCCCAAGTGCAAAATCATTCAGTCCGATGTTCTCTATTTCCCCTCGTAGTGCTGGGGCGTGCCGTTCCCCGAGAAAGCTGGGTTTTAGTGTCAGTGGAGAATCAAATGAACGCATGCCCAGTTCATCGAGTCTTGCGTAAAGTTGGGCCTCGGCCGGTGCTTCAACTCCAATATCCTTCATGAACCCGGCTAGAGATTTCACCAGCCATGCGAAAGCCTGGCCGCCGCAGAGGGGCGCTGATACCGCCAACAACTGTCCATTTATGAAGGGGCGCAATTCCATGGCTGGAGAACTCGGCAACTCCTGCGCCAAGCCTTTGCTCACGACAACCGAAAGCTGCGCGCCTGTCCCGACCGTCAGATAGATTTCTTCCTCGGTGGAAAAGGAGCTTGCAAGAATTGAGGCTTGATTGTCTCCAAGCGCAGCCGCAATCGGTATCCCAGGTTTCAGCCCCCATTTGGAGGCGAATTTTTGCGACAATTTGCCAGCTCCCGTCCCCGGAGCGGCGAGCCTGGGTAACAGACGGACTGGTATATTCAAAGATCGTATCGCATCGAAATCCCAGCGGTTCTTGAAAACGTCGAAGAGCCCCCAGCTGGCGGCATTAGTCCAGTCGCAAGTGGGAGTTTCCAATGCGCAGATTCTCGTGAACAGCAGATCGTGAATGGTCGATGCCGAAGTCCATTCTGCCAGCTTACCCTCCGCCGCAAGACATGCCAGGCTTGTGAAGCCGAAGCCGTCCCTAAGCTTTTCGCAGCCCTGCTTGGCGTTTATCTCGGCAAGTCTGCCAGAAGCTGTTGCGCGCGCATCCTTCCATGTCACCAGAGGAGATACTTTTTCTCCTGCGGAAAGTATGACCCCATGCATCTGCCCTGTAACGCCAATTGAGGTAATTTTTGACTTCAATGCCGGATCTAAAGCCCCGATTATCTCATCGATTGTGATGAAGATCTTGCTGGCATCCTGTTCGTGTCTGGAATCGGCGCATGGTATATCTGCCTTTGTATCCCGTGATACAGATGCCAGGAGCAAGTTCTTCTCAGTGTCATATATGACCGCCGCTGCTTTCGTAGTGCCAATGTCGATTCCCAACGCTATGTTCATTGTCGCTTCCTATGTTGAAACTATTTCGACTCCGATTTCTCTCAGAGAATCCATGAATCTCTCAGCAAACTCCAGCGTTGGTTCTTTGGTTCCCTCCATCGGATACGCCTTCCCAAGAGATTTCCATTTTGGGGAACCCAGGTGATGCATCCTCAGAACTTCCACTTGGAGTGACAACCTCTCTTTTAAAAGATTGCCAAGAAATTCACGCAGCGATTCCATTTCCTGTGGGGAATCATTGACCTCGCTTATCAGGGGAATTCTCAGCAGCAGATTCCTTATATTTTTTGCAGCCCATGCGAGGTTTTCCAGTACTGGTTTATTGGGGATTCCAGTCGCGGCAAGGTGCCGTTCAGGATCGACTGCCTTCAAGTCTGAAATTACAAAGTCGACTGACGAAGCTACTTGCCTATAGGCCGTTGTTGAGGCATTACTTTCTAACGCGATATGGATGCCATTCTTTTTCAGAAGGTCTATTGTTTCAAGGAGCTCATGTGCCTGCAAGGTCGGCTCTCCACCACCAAAGGTTATGCCGCCAGCCTTGCCGAAAAGTGTTCTTGAATCCATGGCTTTTTTCAAGATCCATTCAGTCGTGACATCGCGTCCGGCAAGCTCAAAACACACGTGATTCCATTTCGTTATACAGGCGAAGTCCTGACATTCAGCACAAATCTTTCTGTCTACTTGCCTTCCTTCAACGGCCTTTCTAGGACATATGTAAGAGAAGTCACCTTTTGCTCGTTCTGGTGAAAACAATATCTCTTTGTCGGTTGAGATCCCTTCCGGGTTCGCGCACCACTGGCAACGCATATTGCAGCCTTTCAAATAAATGATAAGGCGCTGCCCCGGTCCGTCTTTGTCGTTGCTCCAGCCTTCTGCGAAGATCCTCATTGGCCAAGTAACTCTCCCTTGAAACGGAATTCGGAGGCACGCCATTTTTCGCCAAGCTTCTGCTGTTTTTTTAGGCATTCGACCGCGGCTGCCGCCATCTCCTTCATTGGTTGAGCATAGCTGAGAATTCCTGCCTGGACGGCCTCCTGTGTGCCATCGATTGAATAGACCTTACTAGGTCCTTTTACGTAGTTTTTAATGGCCATGGCAACACTATCATTGACGCAGATTATGGCGGCCTTTTCAAGAGCAAGTAACCTCATCGCAAATTGTAGCGAAGGCTTTGAAAGATATCCAATATGCATTAGTTCAGGCTGGATATTGTGTTCCTCACACAGCGCAAAGAATTCTGCCTTACGTTCATCGTTACTGTCTACGGAAAGACCTTTAATGTCAATGAAGATTATCTGTTCTCTGGAATAGGACAGGGCTTTTTCAAAGAGTACTCTTATTGCTGCAGAATTGTCCAGCCCTACAAAGTCCGCATAAGGAGCTCTGGGGAGAATGCGGTCAAAAAAAACCAAGTTGATACCGAGGATGCGAAGACGCTCAAAAATAGAAAAATCAAAATTGCGGTCATAGCCCCATACAATGATATTCCGGACTCCTTTCGATGCTAAGTCCGCCGCCAGTTCAGCCTGATCACAGTTGCTCGACATATCTGCTATTGACAGGACATTAAGGATGTCATTTTCATAGCATGTGCGGTTGACCTCCTCGATGAAATCGGAAGCGAATGGATCTCTCAAGGTAGCTATTATGGCAATCTGATCAATCTCCTCGTGATTCCCTTTGAACGTTGAGGAAACGCATGTTCCTGTGTTTTGGTTTCTTGTTATGATTCCTGCTCGTTCGAGCTGCGCATAGGCACGCCGGACAGTTATTCGGCTCGTGCCGGTCAGTTGTGCCATCTCCCTCTCCGCTGGCAACTTGTCGCCCAACGAGTATTTGCCCTTAAGTATGTCACTCACCACTTTTCGGCGAATTTGTTCCGTAAGTTCCATGTTACTCCTGCTAATAGTTTAGGCGGCTGTGTTTTCCAGCCGCTGAATGATATCTTGCTGTATCGCCGGTGAAAGGTCAAGGAAATTTACAAAAGTGCCGTGGATTCTCATGATATAGATACCACTCGGAGCATATTCCTTGGGATTCTTCAGCACTTTCTTCAGATGGTCCGCCTTGTCCACATTGAAGTAGACGTAGAATGGCCCATTCCCATTAAAGAGCGGAGCCAGGACCCTCTCTTTCAGGAACATGGCTTTCTCTTCAGGCGTCTTTGTCTGCGCAAACAGCGACGGGGTAAGTCCGATGTGAGAGGCATAGCCTCCTGTGAAATCAAGAAAGTCGAGCTTGCGCGCCGACAGGATGCGTTCCTGCAGGCCTCTCGTGGCAAGCCCTGGCCTCGGATCTATGCCATATCCCAACATCTGCCTTGCGTTGCGCCCATCCGGTGTTGCCCCGGTCCAATAGCCGTAAAGCAAATGTGTGCTCGGGGTAGAAAAGTCTGGCTGGAATGGTTTGCCGGAAGGATTTTTCTTGGCATAAATAATTTTGGAAATTTTGCTGGCGATGCGGATAGCAACGGCATCCGATTCTTCCAGATTGTTTCCGTATTTGGGCTGCGAGACAAGGAATTCCTTTAGTGAATCGCATCCAGTGAAGTCTTTTTGCAGAGCCTCAAGCATCTCTTGCGGGGAGAAAGCCTTTGACTCCAAAAGACGCTTTACTGCTACAAGTGAATCCGCGATGACACTGAGCCCGTGTATCAGGCAGCCGCTGCCCTGGTATTTCACCCCGGGCTCCTTTGTCTCGCGCATATCGTGTCCGCTCTCAAGGCAGCCCAGAAGCACGGAGCAGAACGGTGCTGGCACGGTCGCGAGTACGGACGTGCAGGCATTGGCGGCCTTGACCATTTCATCAACTGCATTTTGAGTCTGTTTCCAGAAGGCTTCTTCCAGATTGGCAAGGACCTCCTCAATCCCATTGTAGCCCAACTCGCTCCAGGCGCGTCCCAGTTTCGAACCGCTGATTAATGATTTTCCGTCATTGAGCGTCAGTTCCAGAATTTTTGCAAGATTGAGCCAGCTATTGGTGGTGTTGCCGTTTTCCTTGCCCATGATCAGCGGTTCCTGACACCCCGCAATCGCAGCGTCCTGAATATCTTTTTCCGCAATTCCTTTCTTGCGGAGGAGCGCAAAGAGCATGTCGTCGTTGAAGAGGGAAGGAGTCGAATGCCCCGGAGTGAAGTAGAATGCGCCAGTTGCCTCTATGAGCTTGACTGGAGTGTTCTTGTGCAGCTTCAGGGAAAGCGCCGGTTGCGGACAGTTCGAGCGCTTAAAAGCTTCGAGCAATATATAAGTCATGTCACAGGTCAGATCATTCCCGTGCTGGTCTCGTCCTCCCAGTAAAAGATTTT
>MHBF01000042.1 GCA_001803225.1 Lentisphaerae bacterium GWF2_44_16
TTGTCAGGTTTATTGCACCCCACCCTTTTTGTCAGACTAAATGCATTTGAATGGTTGGAGGGGGAGTGCGTTTACTTTTTCAATTTTCAAAAATATCTTTTTTAATGAAATTTTTGAGAGAAGCTTGACATAAAAGGAAATTTATATTATAATAGGTTTAGCGTTAACATTAAGGTTACACAAAATATGTCAGAGCAACATGTAGTCCTCAAAACAATAGCTGAAAAATGCGGCGTCTCTATAATGACGGTTTCCCGGGCGCTTGATCCACGCCACAATAGAAAAATGCGTGCCTCCACAAGAGAACTGATACTGGACACAGTAAAAAAATATGGTTATACCTCCAATCTTTCGGCCAGACGACTGAAACGTCAGAAGGCCGAGTCCATAACACTCATAATGCATGACCGTCTCTCAAGAAATATGCTTAGTCCGGATTTTGACTCCCATCACGAATATATCAGCTTCAGCATAATGAAAGGGGCATTGAAGGCAGCCAGGGAATACAATTATGACATAAAATTTGAACTGCCGCCCTTCCATGAATCATTTCAGATAAAGCCGGCACAGACTGATGGAATACTTTTCTGTACCCTTTGGAATATGGAGCACGTCATCAGAGAACTGAAAAAACAGGACATACCATATCTGGCAATAAAAAACAACATACAGGACCCGGATGACAGTCCGGGCATCATGTATGTATCAATGAACCGCACCCCGGGAGTTATTGATTCTTTTAAGCACCTGTACTCTAAAGGGCATCGGAAAATAGGCTTTATCGGAACGTCCAGACAAATCTCCAGTGAGGCAAATCGTAAACTTCTAAGAAATTTCCTTCTGGATAAAAATATCTATGATGAAAATCTGTTTTACAATGTAGCTGATTATTTTGATCTGAGGAAACTGATTGCGTCTTTTAATAAGAGACTTCCCTTTACCGCTTTAGTATGTTTCAATGACACTTCGGCAGATTTGACAGTAAGGGAATTCAGGGAAAAAGGCTTGAGAGTGCCGCAGGATACAGCGGTCGTTGGTTTCGACGGAAATATAACCTATCAAGGAAAAGGCAAGACAAATTTATCCACAGTAGCTGTCCCGTGGGAGGAAACCGCCGCGGAAGCGGTCAGAACCCTTATACAGAAAATAGAAAACAAAGATGAAGCAATAAATTTTATAAAAGTGCTGACAACAAAGTTCATTCAGGGAGAGACAACGTGAAAATTATACACAACCTCAAGAGATATTTCTTCACTCTCATAGAGCTCCTCGCGGTTATTACGATAATATCCATTCTCGCCAGCATACTTTTGCCGGTTCTGAAAAACGCCAGGGAAAAAAGTAAGCAGATGGTATGCATGAATAAATTAAAACAATATCATCTGACTATTGGTTATTACCTGAATGACAGCAATTCCTATATGCCGCCCAATAAAAACGGAGATTATACACCCTTGTACCTTTATCCTTACTCGGGTACAGGAGCGACATATACAAACAATCCGGATATTTTTGTATGTCCCGATCAATATCCGTTTAAATGGATAAAAACCAACAGCAGCCGTTATGCCGAAACGTATGGGGGGGTTGTGAGAAATTTCTCAAAAGACTTTACCATCACAAGCAATCCGTCAATATATATTCTGTTCAGCGACACAGTATCGACCAACCCATCAGTAGATGGACATCAGCGCTACAATATAGCCCTCACAAATACTAGTTCACCTGAATTTTACATTCACGCAAGACATCTTCTCAGTGCAAATAACATGTTTATTGATGGACATGTGGCCGCGAGAAAATGGGATGGGTACTCTACGGCCCCGTCTTATTATTATACTTATGTGCCATATGTATGGCCGGGCAAATATAACCAACCATAAAGGAAATAAAAATGAGAAAAATCATCTTTTTGACTGTTTCGATTTTAGCATGCTACGCGAGTTTCAGAGTAAACGCTGACACCCTAATTATAAATAAAGCTTCCTCTGTAAAAATAGTAATAGCGGACAAAGCGACAGAAACCGCTAAGTTTGCCGCGGAAGAACTTAAAGAGGCGTTGGAAAAATCACTCAAGTGTGTTCCACAGATAATACCTGAAAATAAATTTCAGAATACTAATATGGATATAATATTCTTTGTGGGCCCGAGCCAATTCACAAAAAGTATCACAGACAATACAGAGCTGAAATATGACCAATTTATTCTTAAACGTATCGGCCCCCAAATATATATGATAGGAAAAGATGACGAAGCCCCCCCGCTTACAAACCGTTTCATGGCACGTACAGGAACTCTGTATGCGGTATATCGTTTCATGAACGACAACCTTGGCATCAGGCGCATATGGCCGGGTGAGTCAGGAGAAATAATTCCTGCGAAAAATGAATTAAAAATACAGGAATTAGACATAAAGGAAGCCCCAGCTTTTCCAATAAGAAATTCATATTACGGCTCCGGAAATCATTACGGCGACAAGTCCCGCAAGAATCTCGTAAAATGGGGGAGATTCAACGGCATGGGCACGTCTAAATTGGGGACTATGGGCCATTCAGATTCTCTGACTATGGGCAACAAGTATTTTGATGAACATCCCGAATATTACGCCCTTGTAAAAGGAAAAAGGAAAAACCTCAGTAAATATGGGAAAATATGCCATTCAAATCCTGAAGTCGCTAAAATAGTCGCTCTATGGGGCGTGAATCACGATGAGGCAGGTACTTTCAAATTCAATGACTTTTTTCCTGTTACCGCCAATGATGGAAGCAGTTGGTGCGAATGTGAAGAATGCTTAAAACTTGACGCTGGTCAAAAAGGATATTCAGACGTATGTGTATCAGGGAGAATGTTCACCTTTGCAAACAGAGTCGCCCGGTATGTCAAGGAGCTAAAATCACCCAAAAAAGTGGCAATAGCCGCTTATGCAAATTACCTTGAGCCTCCCGATAACATAGAAAAAATGGAAGATAATATCATCATATTTATAGCAAGGGGCATATCCTGGAACGCGGCGCCATCGGAAGCGGACAAATTTAATGAGCTTTTTGATAAGTGGTCAAAGAAAACAACATGTATAGCCTTGCGTGACTATCGCGATAACACTTGTCCCATGGTCATATATCCATATCCACACCTCGCATATAAATATATTAAATATCTTGTCTCAAAATTTAAAAATTTTCAGGGCATAGACTTTTGCGGAGATGATACAAGAGCAACTGCCCTCTGGGGACCAACCGCCTATGTTTACGCAAAAATGCTCTGGAACCCGGAGCGAAAACTGGAAGATATCCTTGATGAATTTTATATGACGGGTTGGCCCGATGCTCATAAATACATTCAGGAATATTTCGAATTTTTTGAGAACAGAACATACGATATAATCAAAAAAGAAAATAAATACTTTTGCCCCTATAGGGGAGGAGACGCTATTCTAATATCAAGACAAATATGCTCACCGGAGGCAATGAAACACGGATGGGAACTTCTTGAAACAGCTCAGGAAGCGGCAAAGACAGAAGGGGAAAAAGAAAGAATCAACTTTCTTAAAATAGGCTGGCAGGCCGTACAAAATGATTATTTTTACTTTGAAAGCCTGATGAAAGTAGTAAGTGCCGGTTATTTTCTTCACGGCATACCTCCTCATCCTGACATGATAGAGAAGCAAATATCCGAAAACCGGAAAGTACAATGTCTTAAAGATGCCTGCGACGCACTGGAGAAAAGAAGCTTGTTTCTTAAAAAGCATAGTGAATCAGAAGCGATTCCAAGTGCCCCTCTTTCAATTCAAAAACCGAGATTTACCGACAGTTGGGACAATTCGGTAAAAAATCTTTTAAAACTTTACAATGATAAAAGCATACATGTGATTGAAGGTCCCTGGCAATTCCATATCGATCCGGACAAAAAAGGTTTTGAGGAAAAGTGGTTTGACGTCGGATTGGATGATGAAAAATGGAATAAAATATTTGTAAATATGCCCTGGGAAAATCAGGGTTACGGCAAAGAGAAATATCCAGAGAGCAAAGGATATGACGGCTGGGCATGGTATCGCAAAAAAATAAAACTGCCTCCTCTGACGCAAAATTACAAGGGTGTCATCCTCACGCTGGGTGCTGTAGATGAAAGCTATAATCTTTATATAAACGGAAAGCTGGCAAAAGAGTTCAGATATAATCCATCTGTAAATCCTTCAAGCTGGGAAGAGCCGCAGAATATTGACATTACAGCCTTTTTGGACTGGGGGCAGGAAAACCTTATTGCAGTTGCAGTTCTTGATGAAGGCGGCGCAGGCGGAATATGGAAGGAATGTTACTATACTATCGTTAAAAAAAGCATTACAAGTGAAAAAGATATTCACGCAGATAAACAGACCTCCTTTTCTCCAATCAAGATAGAGAATTCAGAAAACATTTATAAAATCAACACAAAAGATGAAGCAGGTTCTTTACAGTTATCAGTAAAAGGAATTGAGAAAGGGATGAAATATATCATGTCCGTCAAAATATCATCTCCTGAAAAAATAGAAAAAGTCAAAAAACCTTCATTTTTTGGTTTCAGGGTCATATTTAAGGATTCCGCGAATAACGTTATTCCTGCTTCAACCGTTCATATTTCATTCCCATCTGCAGCTTCCATCATGCCTGATAAGTGGTATACACTTTCGGAAATATTATCCCCGCCCGCAAATACAAAGTCAGCCAACATAACTTTTTTTATAAGAAGGCCTGAACTTCTAATGAAGGAGCTGGAATTTAAAGAATTATAAAGCTAATTTAAAAGGATTCCTCTTAAAATCAATTTTCATCAAGGATTAAACATTATGACACTGAAAAATTACATTTTCAAGAAAAAAATTTTAAACGGCATACGTTTTTCTGTTTGTTTAATAGCATTATCTTTCTCATTTTTTCTTTCAGGCGCACCTGAGACAAACAACACTTCCATGACACTATACGTCAATAATTTATCAGGCGACGACAGCTTTGACGGGCTCGTGGAAAAACCGATAACCGGAACTAAAAAGGGACCTTTTAAAACAATAAAAAAAGCGTTCGTCTCGGTAAAAACATCCGGTAAGATAGAAATCGCCAATACGGGAAAACCTTATAAGGAGCAATGCACGTTTTCCCGTGGCGGGGGAACGCCCGAGGCACCTACTGTTGTAGAGGGGAACGGGGCCGTAATATCGGGACTCGATGTAGTTCCGGCGGAAAAGTGGAAACCCGTTAAAGATGCTATTTATGAAACTGAATTTTACCCCATGTCGAATATGCTTAAAGGTTACAAGGAACACAACTACTGGATAGGTTCCCCGCAGATTTGGTGGCTCGACGGAAAACCAGGCATCAATTGCAAAACTTATCAGGAAATGGAAAACACGGAAACCGGTTTCTACTGGGATAAACGGAAGAAGAAAGCGTTCGTACATATTCCCGGAGGAAAGAAGATTAACGATCTTTCCATAGAAATGCCTGTACACGGCACGAGCGTCTGCGTCAACACTGATTATGTAGTTGTGAAAAATCTTAAATCAATGTTTTCATGGAATGACGGCTTCGATACACATGCCAATTCAAAAAATGTAATATACAAAAACTGCACCGCCATAGGAAACTGCGGACAGGCTTTTTCAAATCATGACCTCTGCACTTCAACTTATGAAAATTGCGCCGGAAAAG
>MHBF01000043.1 GCA_001803225.1 Lentisphaerae bacterium GWF2_44_16
GATAAATGTCCTTGATGGTGGCTATGGCTTCTGCAATGGTCTGGTAGGTGCAAGGCTGTATCGTGGTTGGTTTGATTTTGTATTCGGTGCCAAAGAGTTTTTTGTAGAGTTTAAGGGCGTCAGATGAGTGCGGCTTTGTTTGTTTTGTTTTTTTGGGGGGAAAAAGACAGGAGAAAAAGGGGAAAATATTGGTTGGACAAAGTAATAGAAAAATAATAACGCGTTTTACTTGGCTCATTCTGCACATGTGAAGTAAAGGATTTTTGTACTTTTTATACGAAAGTGTACCACACCTGTGCCGTTATTGGATTATGAATTCTTTGTGCCTTTGTTTTGGTTTATGGGTTTTTTGATTGTTAATTTCTTCTGCTGAGCTTCTTCATTCAGAAACAAGCTTAATGGGTACAGCTCTTCTGCAGTTAATTTTTGGTATGGCTCGGGAAGTTCTTCTGGTGGAACCAGCCGGTTGAGCGGGTTTGTCCTAAAGTTGTTTTTTTCTGGTACGGGAATGATGCTAAGCCAGGTGTCAGGGAAACCCAGATTAAGAAGTTGCTTTCCGGCATATTTTTCTTTTATTGCCTGTGCGAGTTTATAATGTCCCGTAAAAAACTTGGGAACACGGGGAGAAAAATCGAGTGTTAAAACTTTCCCGCTACAGGCAGGCCAGATACCAAGGTAGCGCGGGTGCATAAATGGGAGACGATCACCCTGCTGGTGAGATCGTACAATGAGTTTAACTGCGACGCTCTCTGAGGATATATCCGAGAGCCACTGCATGGTATCTTTGCAACCAACCGCAAGTATGTTTACATCATTTCCTCGCTCAGTGGCGCGTCGTGTTTTTTCCTTGGGTGATTTGAGGAAGTCATTCCACAAAAATGGACTTGTTGCGTGGAAAAGAGGTTTTTTCTCTTTCACGAATATCTCGGTATGGCAGGGCAGGGCAACTTGAATGATCTCAGAGTCGTTGATAAACGTTTCGTCTTCTAAGAGTTTTTTGATAGTTTCGGATAGTTTTGTGTATCCGGCGGCTTGTTGCTTTTGGTGTGGAGAGTCTGCAGCAATAAGTGGGCATGTTTTAGTTGGGATGCCGGCATGCTGGAATGCAACAAAGTTGGTTTTTTGTTGATGCTTGTACCCTGCAAAGAAGACTTGAGGCATGTAGGTGCATATTCTGCCAAATTCAAGCAAGAGCTTATTAAGGAGTTTTTTGTTGCCACCGCTCTGTTCAACGAGTTTTTTTAATTGGCTACCAAACGTGTCGGCTTGGTCGGTGTCTTGGATAAACTCAGAGCTTTCATGATTGCCGCGCAAAAGATAGACTTGTTGAGGGTTTTTATCTTTCAGTTCGGTAACTAGGTTGAGCGTTTGGATGCTGTCTTTGCCGCGGTCAATATAGTCACCGAGGAAGATAACGCGAAGTTTGGGGTCAGTGATTTTTCCATCTTGCGTCATCTTGCCGGATTTGATGAGGTTATCTTTAAAATGGCTGATTGCCAAAGTGTCGCCATGCAAGTCCCCTTTAACAAGCATTAACGTGTCTTCGGGAATAATGCGCTTGATAACAGGAATAAGGATAGAAGGCAGGGCTCGACCGTTTTGGTCGAGGATATTAAGTTGACCTTGGATATCAAGGTTGTGATCAGCAATTATGCGTGTTTTGAGCGTTTGCAGCGTTTTTTTAAATTGCTCAAGCTTTGCTTGTGCGCTTTCCTTTATTTCACTTGTCGCTTCTTCTTTGCTTTCTTGTGCTGGGGTAACTTCCGCTTCTAGACGCCGTTTTTTGTCTATTTGTGCTACCGTATCTTGTTCAACTGCCTGGTTTATTTGTTTTGTCTCTAGATCTGCACGTGGCCGTTTAGTTCCTCGCTTGCCCGACTCAAGCGCCAGCAAGAATGTGGATGGGGTTAGCAGCAGGAACAGCACTGCAAGGCTTTTGGGCGTGTTTTTTATTTTCATAAAGGTTCCTCTTAAGCGATTGTTTTTTTGAGAGGTAGTCGAAGAATTTTGATTGCAAATAGCTGCCGTTTATTTTTTGGATTTGGTTTAAGGACAAGAGAGACATCGTGTTTTGCTCGAAAGCCCTTAACTCGAGGTGAATAATCAAGCGTTATGACGCGCCCATTCCAGCGAAGGGCGACGCCCTCTTGGCCCTGTTTTTCAAAAAGATTTCGGGGAGATTGTTGATGCCCACGAATAATAAAGTGTACGAAATTTTTGGCGGTCGATATATTTTTTAGCCACTTGAGTGTATCTGTTTTGTTAACAGCCCAGATTTGAGGCCCCCGTTTTTTGTTCGGTACGGTTATTTGGTCTTGTGTGATATCTTCTGTTGGTAAAAAGTCATTCCAGAGGTACGGACTGACATAGGTCATGATGTTTCTCTCGTTTGCAAAGAGCCTGAGTTCAAAAATATCAAGTCCTTCCAGGGATGGGTTGTTGAGAAGTTTTTTGATGGCGTCTGAGCCGTCTGTTAGATGCAGTATATCTCGGGAAATTTTTTCGGGGGCACTTTGGTAAATAGGGTTTGAGAATTGTGGTATGGCAGGGATCCCTCCGTGCAGCAAGGCCGTGTAATGCGTTTGGTCTTGCATTTCGTCTTCATAGCCCAAAAAGAGTATCTGTGGCATAAAAGAAAATGCTTCTTGTAGCTCGAGCAGAATACGCTTGATTTTTGCTTTGTGCGTTTGGTGATTAGCCGTATATTTTGAAGGAAGTCTTTTGAGTTGACTGGCAATAGAATTGTGATCTTTTTTGCCTTTTGAGCCGGTCAGAAAAAGTTTTGTTTCGTGGTTGCCGCGCAGTAAAAAAACATTTTTTGGATTTTTTTGTTTGAGTTCTGTTACCTGGCGGATTACTTCTAAGCTGTTTGGTCCGCGATCGATGTAATCACCCAAAAAGATGATATATGCGTCGTCTGCAAGGATTAAGTCTTTGTTCATAAGCTGCTTGTTTTTTAGTGCAGTTATGAGCGCCGGAATTGTTTTTTCGTCCCCATGAATATCGCCTTTTACAAAGATGGTGCTATTTTTAGGCACCACGATTTTTTGAAAAATGATGTAGTGTTCTGCATTGCTTAATCTGAGCATCTCTTTTTTGTAGTCAAAATCTTTTTTTGATTCCGAAAAGTCTTCGTATTCTGAAAGTTGGTTATCCTCATCTTCTTCTGTGTCAGGCGCGCAGGAAGTATTGTTTTTAGTTTTTTGCTCATCATAATTTTCTTCCATCAGTCGATTTAACTGTTCGGCAACATTTTCAAAACGATCTAGATAGTCGCCCCCATTTGCATACATTTGAGGAAACAGCGCCATAAAGATTGACAGGATTTTGGGTAATACGTAGCTTTTTGGTTTCATGCCTAGGCTCCATTTATTTTATATTTTTTATATAAACAGTATACCGATTACACCTTTCAGCACGCAATAGTGTGCGTGATTTGCAGATGGTTATGTTGCATCGTCGACAAAGGAAAGCTCTGTTATACTGGCAACTGGTGATATAAAGTTTTTGGGAGTTTTTCATGCAGTTTCATGTTGTGCGTAAGCGTTTAGAAAACGGCTTAGAGGTTTTGGTAGTTCCCCATACGATTGTGCCTAAAGTTTCTATGCAGCTCTGGTATCGAGTTGGTTCGCGTGATGAGCGTGCTGGGCAGTATGGCATTGCACATCTTATTGAGCATATGATATTTAAAGGGACTAAGCAGCTGAGCGAATCGGATATCAATGTCCTGACCCATCGACTTTCTGGTTCGTGTAACGCGTTTACATCGTACGATTACACGGGATATCTTTTTGATACGCCGGCGCAGCATTGGCATGAGTTTTTTCCGGTATTTGCCGATTGTATGACTAGCGTTTCGTTTAAACAGGAACATCTTAATTCGGAGCTTAAGGCCGTTGTACAAGAAATAAAGATGTACAACGATGACTATTTCTCTACGCTTGTTGAGCGAATGATGTCTGCAATTTTTCCTGATCATCCCTATGGCCGGCCAATTATAGGATATAAGCAGGATTTGTGGAAGTTGTCTTCTGATGAATTGCGTGCGTTTTACAAAACGTTCTATGCGCCGAATAATGCGACATTGGTGGTTGTCGGTGCTGTTGATGCAGATGAAGTCTTTGCACAGGCAGAAAAATCATTCGGTCATATTCCTTCACATGCAGTTGAGCGCCCAGAGTTGTACCACTCATATGACATGGTTGCAACCAATACCACGATTTATCGAGAAATTGAACAGCCGTTGCAGCTTTTTGCTTGGATTGTTCCCGGTGTTGAGGCGAAAAAAGAATATTTGTTAGATCTTATTTCATGGATGCTGGGTGCAGGCCGCGGTTGCCGACTGTACCAAAAGTTGGTGGTAGAGCTTGGCTTGGCGACTGAGGTTCAATCATTTGTGCACGATCTTTTTCAGCACGGCGTCTTTTTCTTGTATGTGCAGCCGATTTCGCACGAAGCTATGGCGCAAATTGCTCAAATCGTCCAGGAAGAGATTGAACGGTTTGTTAGCCAAGGATTTACAGACCAAGAGCTTGCGCGTGCCGTGCGCAAAACTGAAGTTGATTTCCTTTCGCTTGGTGAGAACGGCCACAAGGTAGCCTCCTTGCTGGGTAAGATGTTTACAGCGACTCAAGATGAAACCTATTTGGAGAATTATCTTGCATATCCGCAGGATCAGGTGCGTTCGGATATTATGACTTTGTGTCGTAATGCCTTCTCTGCGAAGATGGTGCATACTGGCGCAGTCTTGCCATTGGGCGCTGAGGACACAACTCTGTGGATGCAGCGGCAGGTGGTTAGTGATGCCGAAGATGCGCGCATTTTAGGCACCATTGGACGTGAAGCTGAAGTTGAGGAAGCAAGATATGCCCTCTCTGTAGAACCCAAACCGGCGCCTAAGTTTTCGTATCCGATTGCCGATGAGTTTATGCTCTCCAATGGTATCAAGGTGTTTGCATATCATCGTGCAGACATAGGCAAGATCGATTGTATTTTAAATCTCAAAGCTAAGCACTATTACGATGCACCCGACAAGCAGGGTATGTACATGATGATGGCAGATCTGCTTGAAGAAGGGACGTTGCATCGTACCGGTTCTCAGATCGCTCAGACGCTTGAATCTATGGGGATGGAATTTAATGCCTTCCCTGGTCAATTTGGCTTTTCGATGCTGGCGCGTGACGCCCAACAAGGATTTGCGCTTTTTCGTGAATTGCTTTTAGAGCCTGCCTTTGCGGATGATTCAATTGAACGAGTCCGTGAGCAGATGCTTGCGCAGTTGCAGCTATTCTGGGATACGCCATCGGAATTTGTTGGCCAGGTTGCGCGCGAACAGGTGTATCAACGGCATCCGTATGCACAAAATAGCATGGGTACCAAGGCGGCTATTACAGCTTTGAGTAAGGAAGATATTTTGGCGGCATATCAGGCGTACATGTCTCCACAAGGCGCGCGTTTGGCGGTTGTGGGTGATTTTTCTGAAATTGATTTGCCTGCATTGCTCGAAGAGACCTTCGGCTCATGGCGTGGCACAGAAGTAGCTGATTTTGTTTTTCCTCCAATTGCGCCAGTTGCGGCGCGTGAGCATGTTGTTGATCGAGCACGGGATCAATACGTCCTGGCCTATGCGGGGCTTTCGGTGCAACGTCGAGATACACGCTTTGATGCACTCTTATTGTTTGATCAAATTTTTTCAGGTGGGGTGCTTGGCTCAATGAGCTCACGGCTATTTGCGTTGCGTGAATCTAGTGGACTATTTTACTCAATCAGTGGTTCGTTGTTAGCCGGTGCGTCACAAGAGCCGGGCATGGTCTTTATCAAATCTTACATCTCGGGCGATCGTCTGAAAGAAGCTGAGCAAAAAATTATTGAGGTGATGGCTGCCGGAGCTTTGACGGTAACTGATGAAGAACTGGAAGAGGCACGTCGCGCGCTAGTGAATTCGTATGTTGATAATTTTGCTTCGCAAAAGCAAACGGCTGCTACATTCTTACTTTTAGATCGATATGGTTTTCCTAAGGATTATTATCAAAACCGTGCCGAGCAGCTTGCCTTGGTTTCGCGCCAAAACGTGGTTGCGGCAGTAGCGGAAGTTCTGCGTCCAGACGAATTAGTTACCATTCGTGTTGGGCGTTTTTAGCGAGTAAGAGGAATTCATTGGCATGAGTATTGTTCCTTGTTTTTCTTGTGAGGTTTGCGTCGGGCCAACTCAGGCGCAGTGCGAAGCATTTTCCACATGGCTCTGGTCATGGTACGTAGAGCAGCGGCGTTCATTTGTCTGGCGTGAGCAAATAACGCCCTATATAGTTTTTGTTTCGGAAGTAATGCTGCAACAGACACAAACCAAGCGGGTAGCTGAAAAGTTACCAATATTCCTTGAAAGATTTGGGACATTTAATGAGCTTGCTCAGGCAACAAACGCTGAGATCTTGTCTGCCTGGCAAGGATTTGGATATAATCGTCGCGCGCTGTATATTCGTGATGCAGCGCGCGCTATCGTCAATGATTTTGGTGGTATTCTTCCTGACATCCCGGATATCTTATGCGCACTGCCTGGTATTGGTCCTGCAACTGCAGCGTCGATATGTGCCTATGCATATAACAAACCAGCGCTCTTTGTTGAAACCAATATTAGGACCGTTTTGCTCTATGTCTTTTTTCCTACGCAGGAGAAAGTTGCGGATCCATTGTTATTGCAGACCATGCGTGTACTTGTGCCACAGAACAATGTTCGAGAGTGGTATTATGCGATGACGGACCTGGGTGTTTTTATTAAGAAAGAGTATGGGAACCATAATCGGCGTAGTACTGCGTATACTAAACAGAGTAAGTTTGAAGGATCACGGCGCCAAGTACGGGGAGGTATTTTAAAACAGCTTCTTGAGCTTCCCAATCAGACAGTTGAAGAGCTTGCAATTGCATTGCGTCGTCCACCTAATGAGGTGAGTTCGGTTTTGTCGGAGCTTGAGCACGAAGGTTTTATTACGCTAAGTTCTCAAGCGCTTTGGTCGTGTTTTGAATAGTCTGCAGTGGTTGAACGGCGTTGCTTCTTTTTATGTACTGGTTGAAGACAGAAGTAGTTTTGCTGTGTATGCTGCGCCAGGTTTGATCGAGTGTTTGAAAACGATCTTTTTTTGAAAACTTGTATGCTGCAATGAGACCAATTGCTCCTAATAATGAGCCGCCGATTAATGAGTTTCGCAGATAGTTGGTCTTG
>MHBF01000044.1:0-5569 GCA_001803225.1 Lentisphaerae bacterium GWF2_44_16
ATATATCTATTTATTACTTTTGCAATTAAACACTAGCAATCTGCGAGTTATTGGTTTAGGATTACTCTTATATTCTGCTGAAAACGATGGATATTTTCCTTTGAGGATGGATATTAATGAATTCAGTATTTTTAGCAAATATGCTAGCCGACTGAGCCTTGATGCCGAAAAATGGCGTGCACTTTTTATTTGTCCGTCAGCTAAACAACATACCTTAATTTCATATGTGTATATACCGGGAATGTGCGACAACACATCTCCTCCAGTACCAATTTTATACGACAATCTAGACAATCATCCTGATTACGGCAACATCTTATACTCTGATGGATATGTAAAACATTTAGAGGGAAAAAATAAAAGAAGTAGATTTTGAAGGAAAGAAGATATGGCCAAATGGTTCGAAAAACAAAAATAAATGAACTTATAATTTCCCGAAATCCATATAAATCTTACGAAAGTACATCTATATGGAATTTAGTTGACTCAGCAATTAGCGATTTGATTGAAAATCAAGATATTAAAGAAATGACGTCAAGAAAATATATTGTTGGATATATAGTAAAGAAAATACTTGAGCATCAAGAATATGTAGGTGTAGGAGAACATGGAGTTCCGGGTAAGGATAAAGATTAATAGATATTTACATAAAGTGTAACTTTTTCTTACTTTTTTTTAAGAGCACCAAGGGGCAAGCATCCGAATGGCTGGGAGCCCCGCTGAAAGACCCCGCTGAAACGTTAGCGCCATTCGGGTTTGGCCCGAATGGCAGGCAGAACCCGAAGCCAAGGATAATGGAAATAGCGCAATAATTTACCATTCAGGGTAAACGGCAAAGGGTATAGATATGTACTTTTTCTGAAACCAATTATTACACGTAATACTTTTAAAAATGGTTTAGAAAAAATACAGGAATTTCAGGAAATAGCTAAAAAATATAAATGGCAATTGCCATATACAACACGGAACGCTGAATTAAGAAAAATTAATGCTAAAACATATGCTGAATTGGAAAAGAAATAGGCAAAGATTGAAAATAGATCTCTGTATATAAATCATTGGTCAGGTGAAAACCTGCTATTTTTGCGCCTGAGTTCATAATTGAGAGAGGGAAAGTATATGGAACGGGATGTAATTAGGGAAATTAGGATTGACCAGGCAGGATGTCTCTGCGTCATTCCGAGTACTCAGAAGTTTCCCTACATATGGCGGGAGGCAGTGGAAGTTCACTGGGATAATGATAGCGAATGCCTGTACTCCCCGAGGCCTTGCGAATGGACATATACACAATGGTTTCGACAGATACTTGCGGCCGCGGCTGAGCAGTCTTGCCGCCTGTGCATCTCCAATGAGACGATTTGGAGCAATGTCCCGGATGAAACCAGGCGCGAAATACTACAAATAGCAGAGCATATTTAATTCCGATTAATTCTAAAATCTATCCGTGAATAGCGTTTTGCTTAATAGGCAACTGTGCAAGTAATATTTATAAAAATCAGCTTACTTTATATGCAAATAATCAGCTTTGTGATATACTATCCTAATCGCAGGGGACTAAAAGATGCTTTCAAAAGTCGATATTATAAAAGAGAAAATACTCAACGATATAAAAACCGGGCGCATGAAACCGGGAAGCGCGCTTCCGTCCAGGCATCAGTTCATGAGACGTTTCGGATGCGCCAGGGGAAGCATTGACGCGGCTATAAATGAATTGTCCCGCGGCGGTTTTCTTTATTCACGTCAGGGTTCCGGTACTTTTGTCGCGGAAAAGTCTGCCGCGAAATCGATAAGCGAAGTTTTTCTAATCGGTGATTTTGATTATACGAGGAGCATGGGATTGCCCATGCAGTCCGGCAATCTGGCCGCTGAAATCCAGCGACATCTGCCATGTTATGTTTATCACAGAAATGACGTGAACGTGAATCTCGGAAAAATAATGCGTCCGGGAAGTGCCGTGATATGGGTCAGGCCGTCTTATAATGAACTCATGGTCATGCAGTATATAGAAAAAGCCGGAATACCTCAGTTGCTGATAGGGCGTAATTTTGGTAATTTCGACCACATCAGGACAGACGCCAAGGAGGGAATAAAAGAAGGCCTGGAATGGCTTAAAAGGCAAGGCGGCAGTGAACTTTCTTTTATCGCGGTTGAAAACAATCCGGACTATCCTTATATAGCAGAGAGGCAGATAGCTTTTTACGAATCGACGGCGGAACTGGATATGAAAGTAAGGGCTGACTGGCTTTTTATAATGCCGTTCAGAAACATCAGCGAGGATGTAAACAGAATAGCGGAAAAGCTTTTTACTAAAAAGCGTTTGCCGCGTTTTGTCTTTCTGACTTTTATCGGAGCGGCGATGCCTCTGATAACGCTTGCGGAATCGCGGGGATATCTTCCCGGACGCGATTTTCATATTCTGATTTTTGATGATGTTCAGAATTTTTACGGGCGCAAGGGAATAGGCATGCTTCGTCAGAGATGGGAAGAAATGGACGATATGGCGCTGGAATGGGTGTTGCAATACCGGAAAGGCGCGGCTGAAAGAGTTTTTCAAAAGAAAATCAAACCTGATTTCATAAAGGAGTAAAAAAAACATGAAAGAAGTGAGGATCGGAGTAATCGGTCTCGGCGGAATGGGAACCAATCACATGAGGAGTGTGCTGCTTACGCCGGGCGCGAAACTGACAGCAGTTTGCGATATACGCAAGGAGGTTGTTGACAAGGTCGCCGCTGAAAATAAAGTCAAGGGCTTTTATGACGGCGAGGAGATGATGAAGTCCGGAGATGTTGACGCGGTTATTATCGTTACTCCGCACTTTGACCATACGGTGAAGGCTGTCGCGGCTTTCAAGCATGGCGTTCATGTCCTCACCGACAAGCCTATAGCGGTTCACAAGGCGGACGCCCAAAAAATGATAGACGCCCACAAGAAGCGTCCTGATCTGAAATTCGCGGCCATGTTCAACATGCGCACGGACAGCCTTTATATCAAAATCAAAAATCTTATTGAAACAGGCGAACTCGGCGAAATACACAGGGTAAACTGGATTATAACAAACTGGTTCCGTTCGCAGAGCTATTATAATTCAGGAGGCTGGCGCGCCACATGGAGAGGCGAGGGCGGAGGTGTTCTGCTGAATCAGTGTCCGCATCAGCTGGATCTTTTCCAGTGGTTTTTCGGAATGCCCGTCAAGATAAGGGCGTTCTGTCAGGTAGGCAGATATCACAATATCGAAGTGGAAGACGATGTAACGGCATACTGTCAGTACAAGAACGGTTCCACCGGAGTATTCATAGCTTCGACAGGGGAAGCCCCCGGCACCAACAGGCTTGAAATAACCTGCGACCGAGGCAGGCTGATAGTCGAAGACGGCAAAATCACTTTCAATCGCGCTGAAATACCTGTCAGCAAATTCATCAAGACCTCAACGACAGGTTTCGGTCTTCCGCCTATCTGGCATGTCGATGTCCCGTCCGGTAACGACCGCATGGCGCATCAGAAGATTATCGCCAACTATGTGGATGCCATTCTCAACGGCACACCTCTAATCGCTCCGGGAGAAGAAGGAATAAAGTCGGTCGAGCTTTCAAACGCGATGCTTTATTCGTCGATCAAAGACAAAACCGTTGATATGCCCCTTGACGGAAAGGCTTTTGAAAAAATACTCAACGGGCTGATAAAAAATTCAAGATTTGTCAAGCCGAAAGAACAGAAAATCAAAAATAACGACTTGTCAAAGTCATTTGTAAAATAGGAGAAAGAAGTGAAGAAAAACAAAATAGCCGCGCAGTTGTATACGCTGAGAGAGTTTCTGAAAACCCCGGAGGATATAGCCAAGTCCCTGAAAAAAGTCAAGGGAATCGGTTTTGATGCCGTTCAGGTTTCAGGCATGGCGCCCATCCCCGAAGCGGAACTGAAAAAAATTCTCGACGGTGAAGGACTGATATGCTGTGCCACTCATGAGAGCGGAAAAAGCATTCTTGAAGAAACGCAGAAAGTAATTGACAGGCTCAAGGCGCTGAATTGCAAATACACTGCCTACCCTTATCCCCATGAGAAACCCACAAGTGAAGAGGGATATGTAAAACTGGCTAAAGACCTCAGCGCGGCCGGAAAGAAAATGGCCGATGCCGGTCTTGTGCTCTGTTATCACAATCACGCCATAGAATTCGAACGTTTCGGAAAACGCAACGCTCTGGAAATAATTTATGACGAAAGCGACCCCAGATATCTTCAGGGCGAGCCCGACACCTATTGGATACAATTTGGCGGCGGCTGTCCGGTAAAATGGTGCGAACGCCTGAAAGGACGTCTGCCTCTCCTGCACCTGAAAGAATACGGCATCGTCGATAACGCCGTAAAAATGCTTGAAGTCGGAAGCGGAAATCTCGACTGGAAAAAAATTATCGAAGTCTCTGAAAACGGAGGCACAGAGTGGTTTATCATTGAACAGGATGTATGCAGAATAGATCCGTTTGATTCGCTGAAAATGAGCCTTGAATACTTAATTAAGGAGATATAATCAATGTATTATACAGGTTTTGCCGATGAAGCCAGCCCCGATCTGGATATTCAGATTAAGGCCACGAAAGAACTCGGATGGAAGTTCATAGAGACGAGAAAAATAGGCGACAGCAGTCTTGCTTTCATGGATGATAAGGCGTTTGACGATGTCTGCCGTAAACTCTCCGAATCCGGAGTCAGTTTCAACTGTTTCGGGAGTGCTGTCGCCAACTGGGCCAAGCCTATAACCGAATCGCCGGAGTCAAGCTATGACGAAATGCGCAAAGCAATTCCCAGAATGCAGAAGCTGGGAATAAAAATGGCGCGCATCATGAGCTTCGCGGTAACGAAAGAAAATCGCACAAAGGACTTTCTTGATGAAGTAGTGAAGCGTCTGAACGTAATAGTGAAGATGGCTGAAGACGCAGGCATAATATGCGTACATGAAAACTGCATGAACTGGGGCAGTCAGAATTACAATAATACTCTCCGTATTCTTGACCGTGTGAAATCCCCAAATTTCAAGCTGGTTTTCGATACGGGAAATCCTGTTTTCAGCGATGATGTCAGGGGAAATGAACCGTATAAGAAACAGAGCGCGTGGGAATTTTACAACGCCGTCAAAAACCATGTGATTTATGTGCACATCAAGGACGGAAAATTCAAACCTGACAGCGGAAAGGCCGATTATACTTTTCCCGGCGAAGGCGACGGCGATGTGAAGAAAGTTCTCAGCGACCTCTTTAAACGCGGTTATAACGGCGGCATTTCCATTGAGCCGCACATGGCGGTTGTTTTTCATGAGGCTGACAACCAGGATAAAAAAGAACAGCTGCGGGTTGACAACTATATCGAATACGGCAGGAGAATCATGAAGCTTGTCGAAGAGTGTAAAAAATAAATTCTGTTCCGCTGTTGTTTTCAGTCTGTGTTCAGTTATTTTATTTTGAAGACGGATTGAATATTTTAATTGTATAGGAAATTGTTATCCGGGGGAACGGATTTGACGAAGCAAATCCCTCCACGGGATAGATATATTAACGTATAATTGTGGAGGGTTGCGCG
>MHBF01000044.1:5633-9108 GCA_001803225.1 Lentisphaerae bacterium GWF2_44_16
CTCCACGGGATAGATATATTAACGTATAATTGTGGAGGGTTGCGCGTCGTCGCAACCGTCTAAAGTCCCGGCGAAGCCGGATAAGTTCAAGGGGATTGACTGAATGAAGCTTGATGATGTGTTGTCGGCGTTGAAGGTGAATGGCGGTTTCAGGGAAGCTGTCGCCCCCGGCTGGGAAAAATCCATGGAAGAGTTTCCCGTCGGAATACCGTCTTTTCTTTGTGCGGATGAATACAAGCCGATAAGGGAATATTGCGGGATGAAGCCGGAGGCGGACGACGTGCTTGATAAACTTTCCGCCCGTATCGCTGAAAAGAAAGAGCTTCTTCTTCTTGCGTGGCATTGTTATTATCAAATGTTAAAGGATGACAAGATCGCCAATTTCAGGGACTGGCCGCTGTTTGAAGATGAACTCGGCGATCTTGGCGGAGCGTTCTATCTCATCGTGGCCCTCGCGATGGTGCCTTTTATCAGGACGAAGTTTCAGGAGCTGGGTGTCCCGGATGACGTATGCAGGGATACCTGTGGAAATATGAGATGCCTTTCTTCGAACTATGAGAACGGTTATGGCGGCATGCCGGGCGTAATACCGCAGCAGCTTTACTGGATCAGGCATTATATCAAAGGCGAAATATTCCGTCTCGGACGTATGGAATACTGGTCACGCGAACTCAAGCTGATGGGAAAAGTTTTCCGCGATGAAAAAACAGGGCGGAAAATTCTTTTTGCCATGGACGGGCAGAAATTCGACAAGGACGGTTTTGCCGCGAATCCCGAAGGCCCCGACGCGCCTGGCATATGGAAAGCTGAATACATGGAAGACGCCAAGTCCGTTACCGGCAATCCGCTTTCGGCATTCGGACATGCGCTCAGAGATAAAATAACACTGCCACTGAATGAGTGGAAAGATGTTTTGCGTGAAGGTTCGCTGGTGCTTGACATGCACATACCCGCGGGAGGAAACATGTCCCCAGAAGTCTGCCTTGATTCGCTTAAACGCGCTTTTGATTTTTTCGGCAGGTATCTGCCGGAAAGAAAATCCGACGTAATATCATGCCGTTCATGGATATTCAGCCCGCAGTATGAAAAGAAACTTCCCGATTCGAATATCGCCAAATTCATGAGAGAATTGTATCTCTATCCGTTTTATGCGGGGGACAGGTGCGGATTTTTCTTTGCTTTTCTGAGGGAATACAAAAATCTTGCCGAAGCGCCCAGAGACACAAGCCTGAGAAGGGCGATGCTGGAACTGATTGACGCAGGCGAACCGCTGAGAGGCGGCGGCATGTTCATTTTCAGGGAAGACCTGAAACATTTCGGAACTCAATGCTACAGGGGCACGGAGTGCCTCTTATAGTCTTCGCTCAACTTCGTTTGCGAAGGGGCACGGAGTGTATTCTGTGTATTCCGTGCTTAAAAATTATTCCAGTTTATCATTGAAAAAAGCTTCCCCAACCAGACCTTTTTCCTCCATGCGTCTATGAGGAGTTTTCCGCTTGTGGAATTTCTCACGGACACTCTTTCCCAGTCTTTTTCAGGGACCGTTTCCACAATCCGGTCGACACGCGCCGCTTCACTGCCGGGAACTGCTTTAAGCCTCGGGCGGCCTCTACATGTTTTTCCCTGCGTCCCCAACTGCGGCTTTTCCGTGAAAACCTTCAGGTTGGAATGTATGTGCACAAGGAATTTCTCGCCGTTGTCCTCAAGACTCCGGCAGAAGTCGAAACTGTTTCCGTACAGCCCGTCTGCGCACACATAGGAAAATCCTATACCCGCCGCCCTCTGCCTTGCGACAATCTCCAGCGCCAGTTCAAGCTTGGTCTTGTGACGCCGCTTTTCCTCGGGAATATGGACTTTGCCGCAACGCCTGGAGTTCCATCTGCGCGAAAGAGAGCGGGAACTGTTTAATCCCTAACTCCGCTGGGATTACGTAATATTTTCCGATTTTTCTTTTTTTTGTATTGACTTCGGGATTTTTCTGATAAAATATATTACGTATTTGCGTAATATGGAGGTTGAAAGATGGGAAGATCAGAAAAAGCAGGACATCCAGAGTGGGCGGTGAAATGCCGCAGGCCGGGAACGGAACTACGTTTTATCGGCGGACATTATTATCTTTATGAAGTCTCGTCGGTATATGATAAGGAAAAAAAGAGGGCCCGGAAAAAAACGGGAAAGCTTCTGGGGAAAATCACGGAAGAGAATGGCTTTGTCGAGTCAGAAAAATATCGGCTGGCCCGCCTTGCGAAGAAAATGGTCATGCCGGAAAACGGCTCGGCGATAGGCATCAGAGAGTATGGCCTGAGTTCATTTCTCACGGGTGAAGAAACAAAGTATATAAGCGAGGCCCTGCAATCGGTATATCCCTCGACATGGGACAAAATTCTGAGTCTGGCATATTGCCGCCTGGCGTATCAATCCCCTCTGAAAAACATGCAGTATCGGCTGCAGCGGAGCTGGCTTGGACATCAATTCAAACTTGATGAATGGAAAGACAGGAACATTGCGCTTTTTCTGCGCGATCTGGGGAGGAACCGCGAACTGGCTGTAAGCTACATGAAACGCTTTGTCAAGGAAGGCGACTTCGTGCTTGCCGACGCTAGCGATATTTTATGCAAGTCATCACGGATTACGCTTGCGAAAAAGGGTTACAACCATCACATGGACTATCAGCCGCAGATAGGTCTGATGTACCTGTATTCGGCGGAAAACCGCATGCCGGCCTATTACAGAATCATCCCGGGTAATTTGCGTAAAGTGAAGGCTTTCAAACAGTGCATCAGGGAAAGCGGAGCAAAAAATGTGGTGGCGATCGCCGACAAGGGATTCTATTCAAAGGAAAACGCCGGAATGCTTTCCGACGAAGATATCCGTTTTATAATTCCTTTGAGGCGCAATAATATTCTGACCGATTATTCGCTGATAGGCAAAGGCCTGATAAAAAGCGGCAGTAATTATTTCATTCACGAGGAACGAGTTATATGGCGCTATGAAATGCCGTCTTCCGAAAACAGGGTCATGCTTTTTCTGGATGAGCGCCTCAAAGTTCAGGAGGAAGCCGATTATATCGCGAGAATAGACAGTTGCCCGGAAGGCCACAGCATAGAAAAATTCCACGAGCTGAAAAACCGTTTCGGCACGATGGCCATCGTTTCAAATATAAAAGACGCTCCGCCTGAAAAAATCTACTCCCTCTATAAGAGCCGGATGAATATTGAAGTCATGTTCGACAGCCTGAAAAATATCCTCGACGCGGACAGTTCTTACATGCAGGACGAGGAAGCCCTGCAGGGATGGATGTTCATAAACCATCTGGCCCTTCAGATCTATCAGCTGATCTACAGCCGGCTCCTCGAAAACGATATGCTTGCCAAGCATTCGGTATCCGATATCATCATGTTGTTGTCGGATATCAGAAAAGCTAGGCTCAACGGCGATTGGCTTACCTGTGAAATAACTAAGAAAGTCGCCAAGA
>MHBF01000045.1 GCA_001803225.1 Lentisphaerae bacterium GWF2_44_16
GAAAGGAGATGAATTTATACATTATCGTAATTTGATTAACAATAATATTAAAAATGTATATTTGATGAATTGGGGAAAACCCAAATATTATCCTTTTTCAAAAGCAATAATACTAGAGGCTCCTATATCAGAAAATTATTTATATTTTTTCAGCATCTTGATTCTTCTATCTTTATATATTAGTTGTTCAAAAAATAATATGCGCAACTATGAAGAGCTCCATAGAAAAGTACTAAATGAGCTTTTGACTTTTTTAGAAAAAATTCCAGATGATACTAAAGAACTCCAAGCATATTATAAGAATATGTATCGAAAGGTAAAGGGTGTAGGAGAACAAGGAGTTCCGGGCAAGGATAAAGACTGATAGAAACTTGAGACAATGTTCAAAATTTTACTGGTTTATAAGAAGCAGATGCTGATTGAAAATTATATCTGCAAAGGTATAAAAAGTGCAGAAAAGCTTAAACCTTGATAACGTATAAAAAATTGCGCACATTTTGGAAAAGCGGCAGTTCAAGAGTTGATTATAATAGGCAAAAAAACAACTCAAAGGAGAACTGCCATGAAAAATATAGCGCATGATATTTCACGAAATCCTAACGGGGACCTGACAGTAATCTTGCAGTACTGGACTAAAATGATTTCAGGTAACTTGAAGCATAAAAGAAACAGAAAGGAATTCTACCATGAAAAATCTTCTGGAAGGGAAAATAGTACGCATGCGCTGGAGCAAAAAATACAAGGAAGCTTCCTCACATGTGATAATTGGACAAGTTCACGATGAAAATTCAAAATACATGATTATAGAGGGGAAAACATTTCACTTCAGAAAACTGATGAGCAACACAAGAAACGGCATACTTGAAGGCGCTCTATGTCAGAGAGTAATTCCATGGGATGCCATAGAAGTAATGCATATACTTCCGGAAAAAACCGATTACTCGTGCACATTTACTTTTGATAAAACAGGCAATCTGGTGCTGGACAACAAACACAAGACTCTCATAGCCCGCTGTCAGGACTTTGAAGACTGAAGCAAACTGTTTTTTTATCTTTTGTTTTTTGTTCTGTTTATATCAAGCCAGCGGCGATGCGCCCAGAGCCACTGTTCAGGATATTGACTTATGAGCTCCTGGAGCTGGGTGGTGTAGATCTGGGTTATTTCCTTTGTGTCTTCATCCCTGTTTCCGGTCGGCTTAAAAAATATCGGATCTTTTATAACATATTCAAAGTGAAAATTGTCGTCAACACGCCTTGTTATGGACACAACAATGGGAACGCCGGATTTCAGATGAAGCCTGGCGGGAGACGCGTGAGTGCGGGCGGGATGACCGAAAAATACGCTTTCCACTCCTTCGGAAGTGCTGGCGTGCTGATCCGCTACTATCGCTATGGACTCTCCCCTTTTAAGCGCGCCCAGCATGGCTTTGATAGCGCCTTTTTTTTCGCATCCGCTGTGCAGGTAGCTCTCGCGTTCCCTGAAAACGAGATCGCCTATTTTTTTATTATAGAAAGGCCGTTTCACCGAGAGGAGCGGAATATGACTGAGCAGAGTGTAGCACATTCCCGCCACTTCCCAATTTCCGCAATGCGCGGTAACAAGTATGACCTGCTTAGGATGCCCCACGAGGTAATCATAAGTTTCCGGCGAACAGTTCAGTTTGATATGGTCCCTGAAATTTTCCCGGTTTATGAACTGGTGCATTTTGAAGATTTCAACGAGTACTTTGCCAAAATGAAAATAATTTTCCATCGCCAGTTTTTTAGCGTCTTCACGGTTGTTCGCGACACCGGCGTGCATTATATGCTGAACCGTTCTGATACTGTGAAGCGTATCAAAACGGTAAAGTATTTTCATCACTAAACGGCTGAAGGAAAAGGCCGTCTTCAGAGGAAGCGCCTGGATAAACCTTATAGTGAAGAGCACCGCGAAATATTCAAGATTCGTTACGATTATACCTTTTTTCTTTTTCTTTTTCATAATGCCTTTAAGTTAATTTATGTAAATGTTTTCCATGCCTTATTCGTTAGAGGTCCCTGATCATCTGCCCGATTTTATCCGCGTCAAACAGAGACATGATATCTTTCAGGAGCGGGACGCCGCCTGAAATTTTTATTGTCCTGACGGCTGAAAGCGCGCTGAGAGAAGAAAGCCTTTCTATTGTTTCGATGTTGTCATTTTCTATAATCGAAGCTTCCGATGAAAGCTGATTAAATATAATTCCCGCTATCGGTATTTCATAGTTTATGAGAGCGCTGACAGTCAGCATGGTATGGTTAATAGCGCCAAGTCCGGGAAGGCCCACTATGAGAGCGGGAACATTCAGTTCTTTTATCAGATTGAGAATGGTATAATCAGCGTTCAATGGCACATAGACGCCGCCCGCGCCCTCAATCAGGAGAAGGTCCAAGCCGTTTATCTTTTCGATTTCCCTGACACTGCTGATTATCCGGGACGGCAATATTTCGGAATGAGAGAGTTTTGCCGAAAGATGAGGAGAGGCGGCAAGCGGAAAAGAATATGGGCATTCAAGCGCGGGCGGAAGTTTGTAAAGCGATGGCAGCAGCAAGCGCATAAAAGCGGGATCATCATCGGCCTCCGCGCCGGTCCTAACCGGCTTCATGTAAGCGGTTTTCAAACCCATTTCAAGGCATATTCCCGCAATTCCGGCACTGATAAATGTTTTTCCTATCCCTGTGCCTGTCGCAGTTATAAAAATTTTTTTCAACGCCCAATTCCTTTCACGGATGGCCTGTTTCTTTTGTGAAAATATGTTTTTATTTCAATTTTATCAAACAGAAAGCTTGATTTTATTTTTACACTGCCTATCTTTCATTCTTTCTGATACTTTTTATTCGGGCTGAGATGGCACCGCTTTTTTTGCCATATACCCCATGCTGAAACAGGCAATTTCTAAGAATATATTTTCAATTTGATAAAGCAAGCTCTGCTGATAAAAATTTACGGTATCGGATTGCAGGAGAAATGGAAAAAGGATGAAATTAAGTTTTTTAATATTAAGAGAGGCTGTTTTAACCGGGCTTGAAAACAAGCACAAGAATAAACGCGAACTGCTCTCAGGCATACTTGATTTGCTTTTTGAAAAAACAAGTCTCAAGGATGAAGGTATTTCAAAAGAAGACATACTTCAGAATCTGATACGGCGGGAAGAAGAACTTTCCACGGCAGTCGGCGAAGGTTTTGCCTTTCCCCACGCCAGAATAAGCGGACTGAAAGGTTTTTACATGCTTTTAGGCATCAGTAAACAGGGACTCGAATTCGCCAGTCCCGACCGCAAGCCCGTGAACTTTTTCATCCTCTCGCTGGTCTCAAGCGACAATCCCAATCTGCTTCTGAAATCAAGGGCCGCGCTTATGCGTTTCCTGCTTTCAGACGAAATAAAGGAACGCGTACTGGAACTGGATTCGGCGGACGCCATCTGGAAGCTTTTGGATTCAAGTGACATCAGGATAAATGAAGATATTCTGGCCCGCGATATAATGTGGCCTCAGATAGGGAGCGTGTCCCCGGAAATGTCGCTCAAAGAAGTGGCGTTTGCCCTGCACAGGGCACATATCGATTCTCTTCCGGTACTTGGAGAAGGAGGTAGATTCCTCGGGGATATTTCCTGTTATGACCTTTTTTCATATGGTTTGCCCAATTTTTTTTCCAGCCTGAAGACAATTTCTTTTATAAGGCACATGGACCCCTTTGAAAAATATTTTCAGGTTGACCAGAACCTTAAGGTGGAGGACATTAAATTTGATCGTGAGTATCCCGTAATATCGCCGGATACCACACTGATGGAAATCATTTTTGAAATGACGACGAATAATAAACATCTGCTGTATGTAATTGAGAACGGCAAGCTTCTCGGCGTAATAGACCGTTTCAGTATAGTTGACAAAGTACTTTTAACAATATGAACTTTTAAATTGAATTGGATTTGAGATGTGGGTTTCATTAACAGTTTTCGGGCTTGTTTACTTGGGAATTGCCAGCGAAAAGGTTGAAAAGTCAGTTATTGCCATCATCGGCGCGGTAGCGGTAATGATGCTGGGGCTAATACCATTCCATGACGCGATGGCGTCCATAGATCTTAACGTCATTTTCCTTCTGGTAGGGATGATGACATGCGTCGCCATTCTCGCGGAGACAGGCTTTTTTGAATGGGTCGCCATATATTCGGCTAAAATCACTAAGGGAAACGGGGCACTGATACTGGTAATGCTTCTTCTGATAACGATGTTTTTCTCGGCCTTTCTCGATAATGTTACGACTATTATACTGCTGGTGCCGATAACAATACTCATAACCCAGCTTCTGGAACTTCCGACAAAGCCGTTTCTGATACTTGAAGCCCTTGCGTCAAACATCGGCGGCGCAAGTACGCTGATAGGCGACCCGCCCAATATTATAATAGGTTCAAAGGCAAATCTTTCATTTAACGATTTCATTATTCACATGAGCCCCTGCGTATTTTTTATCGGCATCATCTTTATAGGCATATCCCTCCTTATTCTCAGAAACAAGCTTCATGTTCCCCAAAGTATCCGTTCCAGAGTTATCCTGTCCGAGCCGGCGCTGGCGATAAGGGATTGGAAGAAAATGTGGATATCTTTGGGTGTTTTCGCGCTGATATTCGCAGGCTTCTTTCTTCACAGCCTGCTTCATCTTGAATCAGGGGTCATCGCGCTGGGGGGCATGGGCCTGATGCTGCTTTTCTGCAAGTCCAAAAGCGACAGTCTCCTCAAAGCTATTGAATGGGATGTAATTCTCTTCTTCATCGGCCTCTTCATCATTATCGGGGCACTTGAACACAACGGCGTCATCAATGTGCTTGCGGCGGAAGTTATCAAACTCTGCGGAAATAATCTTTTTCTCTCTTGTATGATTGTACTCTGGGGCAGCGCTTTCTTTTCAGCCATCCTTGACAACATACCTTTCGTCATAGCAATGACCCCCTTTGTACAGAAAATGCTCGAAGGCTTTAACCTGCCGACAACAGGAGTCCATCCACTTTTCTGGGCCCTGGCCCTGGGCGCGTGCCTCGGCGGGAACGGAACACTGATTGGCGCTTCCGCCAACGTGGTTGCATGTAAACTCGGCGAAAAAAACGGGTACAGAATCTCATTTATGCAGTTCCTGTATTGGGGTGTTCCGCTTACCATCATCCAAATAATACTTTCCATGTTCTATTTATGGTTCAGGTATTTCTAACGCTCCTCATGATGATTTATTAACGCTTGACTGTTAATGCCTTGCCATTCAGGGACGCATCCCGGCAAATCTTTCCGCTTAAAAATATTGAGATGGAGCGATTCTAATGGACATCCGTGCATGGATACAAGGAAGACTCTCACCAAACTGCTCCGATGCCATGGGAGAAACCGGACAAGGTTTCACTAATTATCTTATAGTGCTTGGTATTGTCGAAACTGTGTCTATATTCATAATGGCGTTTTCAATGATCCTGATTTCGACCATTAAATAACGTTTTGTTCGAACAGAAAAAAAGCACCTCGGCGGGTTTCCGTTCTCGTGAGGGGGAATTCTGCCTCGAACTGAAAAATAATTGGCAGAGATGGCAAAAAGTTTAGGGATGAAAAAATATTTCAGCGGAAAGACGCTGAAATTCTGGTATTTCAAGATGGTCCGTCAGTCCGGAACACCTGAAAAAATAGCACGGGGTGTAGCCGTCGGTTTATTTGTAGGCTTCATGATACCTTTCGGATTTCAGCTTATTGTCGCCATTCCCCTCGCCATCCTTTTCAAGGCAAACAAATTCTTTTCTGTAACCGGCACTTTTGTAACAAATCATTTCACAATCCCTTTCATATATCCGTTTCAGTGTTATCTCGGAAGTTGCCTCCTCTTGTCTCCGCTGTCACTCAAACTGTTAACCGGACAGTTCAAATCACTCTTGCGGGACCCTTCTTTTGAAGCTCTTTTCGAACTGGGACACGATGTGGTTATTCCTTTTTTTGCAGGGGGCGCTTTTCTCGCTGTAATATTTGCCGCGGCGGGTTATTTCGCGGCGCTCGGAATAGTCATCCAGTACCGCCGCAAAAAAAGCAACAGGCTCAGAAAAGCGCTGGCATCCATAAATACGGAGCAGGAGAAATAATATTCCCGCCTGAAAACAGTTCAGGAATTGAAGAGGTATTTGTCAAGGTTGTTGGCAACGATAACACCGTAATTAGCGGCGCCCAGCCAGCCTGACATGATAATGCCGACAGAACCGGCATGAAAAAGTCCGCCGACCTGTTCGGGAAGTTTCATGCTTATGTCAAGTCCCTCGAATTTGGTGCCGAAAGAGGAGCCTTTTCCGTGCAGGGTATAGCGCTTGAATGTTTTTGGCGTGGCGGCCTCGGCGTAATCTATCTTTGAAGCTACGCCGGGTATGTATTTGTCAAGCGCGTTCAATGTGTCGTCTATAAGCTTCTGTTTGGCGCGCTTGTACTCTTCGGCATTCAGATTTTCCCAATCTTCGTAACGGGAATTCATTGAGGCAACAACAGTATAATCAGAACTCCCCGGCCTTATTTCAGGATAATACACTGAATAAGTCCTGCTGCTGATTTCCTTCGAAAGAATTTTTTCAGGCTCAAAAGAGGGACATGTCGAAGTAAAAAGTAAATCCCCGATATTCTCAAAACGCTCTCCCGGTTTCAAACCGAGATAAACCTGACAACTGCTGTTATTGAGACGGACAGCATTGACTTTCTCTATAAAATCCGTGGAAAAATGCTCGTCTCCAGCCATCTCATGTACGGTATTAAGCAGATTCGCGTTTGAGAGCACCGCCCTGCATTTGACTTCACGCCCGTTCAAGAGTATGCCGGAAACTTTGCCGCCGGAAATCCGGACCTTATCAACTTTCGCTCCGGTAATAATATCCGCGCCGTTGCGGACAAGTTCCTTTTCCATCATATCCAGCATCAGATCAGTACCGCCGGAAAACGTATATACGCCTTTGCTCATAAAATTCGAAAAAACTATGCCGTAAGTGATGGCCGGCTCGTCAAGAGTTGAACCGTTCGCGTAGGTAATCGGCTCCATCAGCAGGCGGACGACATCGTTCCTGCCCGGAAAATATTTCTCAAAAAGCGCCTTGTTCGTCATTCTCCTGTCGTCATAGTAATTCATCTCCTTGAGTTCCGAGTAAAAAGCCCTGACGGTCTCAAGGGCAAGCCCGAAATTCTTCACAAGCTTTTCAGTAAAATCTTCTTCTGTAAAAGTCGTCTCAAGAGAAAACTGCGGATTATCAAAGCGTATCCGTCTGACTTGTATTATATGCCCGGCCATTTCCTGGGACCAGTATTTGCGGAGAGTTTTTTTCATCCCGATCGGGAAACCGTGCAGGGCAACATCGAAAATATGCTGTTTGCGCCGGAAATAAGTGGCAAGCCCCCCAAGCTGAAAATGCTGTTCGGCAAGCAGTACGGAGGAACCGTTCTTAGCAAGAACATTCGCCGCGGTAAGGCCGCCAAGCCCTCCGCCTGTTACTACGACATCATAACTGTCTTTTATATCTTCTATTTTCCTGTACAACACTTTGACCTTTACTCCTCCCGGGAAAAGAAAAAGAATATAACAACGCATAAGCAAAAGCCAAGTTCAGGAAGAAAAAAAGCACTAAAACAAACAGCGTCTCCCAAAATACATTTTTCTTATTTTTTTATTTTACCCTCTTGACAAAGATTGATTCGTCTTATATAATAGTTGTATAGTTATATATATAAATGAGGCTTGCTTTGAACAAACTTGGAACATATAAGATAGATGAAAGCTCATACGTCCCAAAATATTTTCAGTTAAAGGAAATACTCGGGAAAATGATAAAGGGGATGAAACCTGCCGAAATGATTCCATCCGAACATCAGCTCGCGGATCAATTCAAACTTCACCGCCTTACGGCAAGACAGGCAATTACGGAACTCGTAAACGATGGGCTTCTCTACAGGGTCCACGGAAGCGGCACTTTTGTCGCGGAGAAAAAAGTTGAAGGCACTTCCAATACCATCGCCTGCATATTTAGAAATATCCGTCCAAAAACGGAAAACGACAACTTCTTTCTGGAAATTTTCGAGGCCTTCGAGGATGAACTTTCAAAAAATAAAAAATTCATGCTCTACAAATGCCTTAACAATATGAACAGCGAAGATGAAATAATCGAAACCGTTTCGGAAATACTGGCGACAAAAGCCGGCGGCCTTGTCCTTGACGAAAGAGTCCCGGATTCCGTTATAAGTAAGCTGAATTGCCCCGATATCCCGATTTTCCTCCTGCACAGAAAAAGCCCTGTCAAAGCTGTACGGTCAGTCGTCTCCGACAATAAATCATCCGTATCTCTTATATTGGAATATCTCCTGGGACTCGGACACAAAAAGTTATTATTCATCTACGAGACAAAAGCCCCGAACCAGTTGGAAATATTGGATGAACTAAAAAAATTATCCATTGAATATAATATTAAAAAATCTGACCTGATAATAATTCCGGCAACTGAAAAAGACTTCAGCGGAAAAAGCTACCGGGATGCCGCTCGAAAAGGTTTAAAGCTCCACAATCCAACCGCGATTATCGGAGGTTCCGACTGGATCGTCAGTAATTCATACACCGAAATTCATAAACTCGGCCTGAAAATTCCCGAAGATATCAGTGCAATAAGTATAGGCGGCTTTGATATATCAAACCATCTATCCCCTCCCCTGACTGCAGTCAGGATAAATACCGAAGAAATGGGCAGAATGGCCGCGAAAGCCGTTCTATTCCCAGGCAAATATCCCGGAGATATAATTATACCATCATCATTAATAGAGAGGGCGTCATGCGCAAAATCAAAATAATTAAATCTGAGTTCGAAAAAACAAAAAAATGCTCTGACTGACAAGTTTTTAAAACATTAACATTTAGAAAAGGCAATGAAAAATGTGTACATGGGCAGGATATATAGGTGAAAAAGATGCATGCCGGACGCTTGTTGAGATGGGGAAAAAAGTTGAAGGTATCTGGAGTGGTTTTTATAGTGGGATAGTTACTCTTGATGATAAAGGTTTTCATTACGATAAGGTCATAGGCAACATCAATTGTCTGGAAGAAAAAGGAATAATATCCGGCTTTACCGGTAATATCGGTCTTTTTCACAGCAGGACAAACAGCGGAGGGGGAAGCGAATGGGCCCAACCTTTTGTTATTCCTGAAAAAACTCTGGCTGTTGTCGGTCAGGGGAGCCGTGGTTTTTTTTCAGATGAACCTATAATTGAGTCTGGAAACAGGATGCTTGATCTCGGTAGATACTTCACAAGCTCAGCCAAACCCTGTGGACGCTACCCGCTGTTAAATGACGGAAAAGAGGCACATGTTACGGAAATTATAACACAAGCCATTGCCGTCGAATACGAAACTTGCGGCAATCATACAGATGCCATATGCAGAATCTTGGCCAAACTTCCTCTTGAAAGTGTTTTTATTTTTATTTTTAAAGACGATCCCCGATCTATCTATCTGGGAAATATAAATCAGCGTATCGTCATAGGTAAAGATGCTTCCGGAACATATCTGGGAACATCAAGCCTGGCTTTCCCTGAAAGCACAAACTGGCTTACCGAAATCCCCGGCAATACAGTTGCCAAGGTTAGTATGGATGGGATAGAGTTGAAAACTCTGTCATGGGAAAAAAAACTCCAGCCAGAAGAGCAGTTTCCGTATGGAATTGAACAGGCATTTTTTGAATATGTCGCTGAAAACCCGGGCTGTTTTCTTGCTGAAATAGTCGATAACGCATTGAAGCCACTGTTCAATGGGAAAAAATTACAAAGACGTGCAGTCGCAGGATACCAAACAATGGAAAGACTGCTGAAGGCAGAAAAAATATATTTGAAAACTCTGGAAATACCCGGAGTAAATGAAAGTGCTCCTGCTGTAAGAACATGTTTCTATTGCCAATAAACATTGATTTTTAATATAAAAATTTTTAATGTTTTACAAAAAAGAATGGCTCTGATAAAATGAAAGCGATAAATATAAAAATTAGAGGTCAGGGAGGAAATTCGATTTTTGGGCAGAAAAATGAACTTTATGAGTGCTTTAAGCTTTTACAAAAAGTTATTTTCTTTACCTTAGTCGAACTCCTCATTGTAATATCAATAATAGCCATATTGGCGAGTCTGCTCCTTCCAGCGTTGAGAAATTCACGGAACATTGCAAAGGAAACCATCTGCAAAGGCAATCTGCGACAGTTGGGTTTATGCACGTCAAACTATGCCGATGATTATTTGAATTATGCTCCGTACTGGTATTACGGTCATAATTTTATGTTTTCAGACAGTTATGAAAATCCATTTTATGATTATATATCATCAGGACCACATAAAGAAAATGGACTTCCGTATCTGGCAATATGTCCTTCAGGAAAGCGCTACGATGATGATGAAGGCGCTTCTGTCAATTCTGTCCGTAATTTCAGTTATGGTTACAACGCCGCTATAAGTGCTTACGGCTTTTCAATTCCTCCAATAAAGCTGGATAGAATCAGGAATCCAGCTGGAAAGCTTTTGATGACAGACACCACATGGGGCGGCTCTGGAATATACAGCCGGGAGCGTTTCTATTTCAGGCATCGGAACGCGGCAAACATCTTGTTTGCTGATAATCACATAGAATTATGGAAGTGGGAAAAAGTACCAATTGACTCAAACGAAACAGGAGGATTTTATTATGACAAGTAATCCGTTCAAATCGAAACTGAAAGCATTGCTGGCTAAAGGTTTCATCTTTTCATGCACCATTTTTCCTATGATGCCCCTTCTCTCAGATAATACATCTCCATCGGATGAATTGTATTTCTCATTTGACAGGGAAAATGTGTTTCCACTGGAAAAAGTTAATGGAACTGCAAGATGGATAAGCAATGAAAAATACAATGGAGCATATAAATTTGACGGGAAAAAAGATTTTCTTGAAATAAAGGATAATCCTGAATTGCGCTTTGGCGCTGGCGAAAGTTTTAC
>MHBF01000046.1 GCA_001803225.1 Lentisphaerae bacterium GWF2_44_16
ATTCAAAGCTAAAATAGAGGAACGGGGTTATCAAGGATTTTCATTCAGCGATGTTGACGGGGTAAAAAAATTGCTTAAATTCGCACCGGCGGGCAGTATGACGCTCCTGCATGACGAAATGGATATCTGTTCAGTTCCTGAAAACGACAGCATGGGGGCAGTTACCCAATTGATAGTAAAATATCTTACAGGGCAGGCAGCGGCATATTTGGAATTTTACGAGTTTCTCAAAGACGGCGCGCTGATGGGAGTTCCCGATTATGTCCCTTCTGAAATAGTTGACGGAAAAGTGACGGTGATGCCTAATGCGTTCGGCGATTTCGGCGAAGGACTCCTGAATGTTTCAAAACTTAAGACGGGCAAAGTAACGCTTTGCCGACTGGGCTATTCGGGAGAAAAATACACAATGCACATCATGACCGGAACAGCCCGCACCCCTGCAAAATGGGAAGAAGCCGGATGGGCGCCGCCCGCTCCGCAGTTGCCAAGTCTGGAAATAATCTTTGATTCACCTGTTGAAGATTTTATTCGGAAAGTCATGGGACAGCATTATATAATCTCGTATGGCGACAACAAGAGAAATATCACAGACATGTGCAGTATAATGTCAATTGAAGTAATATAAGGATTTAAGATGTTTAATATCTGTAATGATCATATTGGTTTCGAACTGTGCGATGTTCATTTTGATTGTCTTATGCAACTTGAGCTTGACAGTATTTTTTTTAAAGCAAAATCGCCTGAAGTCATTCTCGATAATTCTTCCGCATTGATTGTAAAATACAAATTTCAGGACAAAAAGATTGAATGGGAATTGACACTCAGGAGCAATAATGAAGAAATGTTTGCAGAATCCGTGATACGCAATTACGGCAGGAGAGGAGTCAGACTCGGTAAAATTTTCCCTTTGTGCGCTTCCGTAAAAGGGTTCGGCTCGGAAGGAGACGAGATAACGGTATTACCCTGGAAAGCATTCTGCAGGCAAAGAATACATAAAATAGACGATCCAGAGATACCCTTGCCCGCTAAAGTGAAAATGCAATTGTGCAACAATACAAAACATCTGTCGTTGCAGGCGGCATTTCTGACATTTCAAAGGTGCAACACCGAAATAATGATACAGCGTTCTGGAAAGGGGCTCTCGGGGATTGAGGCTTCCTGTGATTTTGCAGGATGGGAACTGGGAGGCGGAAAATCTACTTCTACAGAAATATTTCGCCTGATTGCGGGCGACAATCCATTTGCCCAGCTTGAAAGCTGGGCGGAAGCGGTGAAAAATATAATAAATCCGGATATCTGGGAAGAAACCCCTCTCGGTTATATTGGAGGCGCCTGGACCGACACTATGAATGGGAAAGAAACCTATTCAGAAGTCATCTTTGGAAATTTGGACGCTGTCAACAAGCGGCTTGCAGGATTTGGATTTAAATATCTGTGGACCAGCATGAAAAATTTTGAAGGCAGCCTGCCTGGAAACTGGCTGAAATGGAATTATAAGCGCATCCCGTGCGGACATGAGAAATTCATTAAATCTGTGAAAAAAAGAAAATTTATTCCCGGTTTCTGGATAGGGCCTTTTTTTCTGTGCAGTATGCTTGAAGACCTGATGATAGAACTGGGTGACACAATTCTCAAAACTCCGGAAGGGAAAGATATGATAGTGCGTCCCGAGTGGCAGCATGGAGACGCCGGGACAATACCGAAAAAAGACCGTCCATGGCTTTATGCGCTGGACCCGTCCCACCCCAAGGTATTGAAATTTATCAGAAACGTTTTCAGCACTTACCATAAATGGGGGCTGAGATATTTTATGGTGGATTTTTTAGAGTCTGGAGCCGGTAATATATGGCGTTTCCCATATAAGGAGCATTTCAATAAAAAGCTTGTGGCAGGGCCTGAAGTTTATAGGAATTTTCTGAAAACGGTAAAGAAAAGCGCGGGAAAAGACACATACCTGTTAAGCTCCTGCGGTCCTAATATCCATAATGCCGGAATACTCGACGGCGTCAGAGTAGGCAATGACTTCGGGGAAGGAAGGGCCATCAGCAGGGAGGCGTTTTTTTACCCGGCTTCTTATGTGATAAACAACTGTGATTTTTTCAACGGCCCGAAATGTGCCCTCTGTTGCCAGGCAGCAAGTTACCATACACATCGGAAACTTTATATAAATGATTCTGGAAATGTCCTTACAGTTGATAAACCCTTACCACTTTCCCATGCACAGATAAATGCCAGCATACATGCTTTTGGTGGAGGGTCAACCATGCTTGGCGATGACATACGCCATATCAGCGAGGAAAGGTTAAGCATTATAAAGAAAACCCTTCCCAGAAGCAAAGAATGCGCAATTGCGATTGATCTTTTTACAAAGCCGTCACCTGATTATCCGAGGCTTTTCCTGAGGTCTGTAAACAGGGGCTGGGAAAATCACAAAATACTCGCGATTTATAATTTAGGCCCTGTTTCTGAAAGGATTACAATTCCTTTTAAAAATATGGGACTGGAAAAAGAAAAAACTTATCTTGTCTGGGATTTCTGGAACGAGAAATTTTTTGGAAAGATAAATGATACATTTGAAGTGGACGTAACTCAGGAAAGCGTAATGATATTGAGATTCACGGAAGATAATAATCAGCCACAAATTCTAGCTACTGACATGCACATCATGATGGGTGAAATGGAAATCCGGCACTTTGAATATAATCCTGATAAAATGAAATGCAGTTTCACTGCGGAGAGGCCGAAGGGAGAAATGGGAACGGTATTTCTACATGTCCCTGAAAATATATATATTAAAAATATTGATGGGTTACATATAGCAAAAGATAGCAAATCCAATACACTTGTCGTTGCTGTTCCCTTGCGATTTAAAAAGAAACTTATTGAAAAAGAAATAGATTTCGGATGGATTGAGAAGCCTGTAGATATGAAGAAAGAAAATTTTGCATAAACTGCATATAGAAGAACATCTAAAGCAGTTTCTCGCGGATGAGGGCGTTGTTTATTTCGAATCTCAAGTCTGAAAGAATGGTGTTTTCATTGTCTATATCGTCGTGCCACACATAAAGTGTGAAATTCAGGGCATCGACCGTGAAATTATTCAGAAGGAGGTCGGGAGGGGGATTTTTCAGGATACCTTTGGAATTCAGCGCTATTGAGCAGATAAGGTCTTTAACGATTTTAGCGTCGGAACCAGCCTTGATTTTGATGTCTATCTGACGACGTACAAGTTTGTTATTAAGGGTCCAGTTAATCAATTTGGTATTGAGAATATATGTGTTGGGGACAGCGACGATGGCATTGTCATAAGTTTTAATAATTGTGCTTCTGAGGTCTATTTTTAGGACTTTGCCGAACATGTTGTCTATCTGGATTATGTCTCCTTCCCTGATGGTGCGGGAAAGAAGTATTGTAAGGCCGTTGAGAAAACTTCCAACGAGGCCCTGAAGGCCTATACCTATACCTACGCTCAAACCGCCGGCGACTATCGCCAGACTTGATATGCTCAGACCAAACATCTTCATGACGATCATCGCATAAAAGGCCCATGCGGCATATTCAGTAAGAGTATGAAAGACAGGAAGCACACCTCCGCTGCCGTCTTTATTGCCATATTTGCTGTTAATGGTATTCCGCATAATATTCAGGACAGTCCTGAAAACGAAGAAAAGGAAAACAGCTGAAATGAAGAACATGGCGTTTATTGAAACACCGTAGAACTCGAATGTCTTAAAGAGAAGAGAGCTTATCATTTTAATGCTCAGAAACTGGTAGCCGATCCAGAGGAGCATGCTTAATATGACAAAAACCCATATCAGAGGAATGCCTATTCCTACGACAAGGGTTTTAATTATATTGTTTGAGGCAATGAGTTTTCCCACATAATTTTTGAAGAAAACGCTCAGGGTGTAACTGAACTGAAAAGCGACAGCGAGCATAAACCATAACGCGGTAAAAAGGGTCGCAAGGTTGACATATCCTATAATGGAAAGCAAGAGGAAAAATGGAAGCAACAGCACAGTCCATATAAGAATGTGCTTTTCAAGTTTTGGAAGCCGTCTTTTTAAATGTCTTACAGAATAGATTATTCCGAGAATAAGGGTTCCAGGCCATATTACCGCAAGTACCTGATAAGGCATGTTTATGAACTGATAGGCAGAGGAAGCTACATATATCCAAAAGAGATGTGAAATAGGTGATTTGCCTGGATTTTCTTCATGAATATTTTTCAAAGCCCATGCGAGGTCCATTCCCCATCGGGCTATAAAAATCACAGCTATCATATTGAAGATTATTGATTCCGGAAAAACTACCTGTGATATGGCAATAAAAAGCGAGAGCGCGGAGCACAGATATATTGCCGATAAGACGATAAGCTTTCTGGAAGAAAATGTGAAATTTCTGAATTTCCTAAGATAAAGTTTTAAAGCCCATATCAAAGGAATAAATATTAAACCCATCAGGAGCAGATAAATAATGAAAAAGCTTCTCCATTCCTCCTTGGAATCCGGCAGTTTCTTTTTAATCAATTCGCCCATGCCGTCAAACCAATGTTTCAATACAAATGGAAGCACCGCCATGAATTCCCTTGAAAACAATGTTTCATCAGCTTCAAAGAAATATTCATGCATTGAGACATTGAAGAGCTTATCCTGTTTCATCATTTGTTCTTCCATAATGGCTATGATGTCATTGGCAGGTTTCAACGCCGCTTCCAGTTTCAGCTTATGTTCTTCCAGACTTTTTCTTATCGCGGCTATTCTGGATAGAATATTCAGCGTGACGGCAGTGGTTTTTTCATTACAGTCTTTTTTCTGAATGAATTTTATTTCTTTTTCCATATCGTCAAGATGGATCAGGAAACGGTTAACGCTGTTATAGAAGTCTCTGATGGTTTCAGTATCGGCCTTGAAGCTTGATACTTCTTTGTCCAACTGGTGATAGGAGAGCCTGAATTCGAGAATATCAAGAGATGACATCATCGTGAAACTCAGGCGATGCAGATTTTTTTCCACAACATCTTTGGATTTATTGAGAGAGTCTATTTTTTCGGAAGCTATTTCTATATAGGTCTGGCAGAATTCTTCAATGGCGGACAGAGAGTCGTCGTGGTCAGTTAAATCTTCATGGTATTTTTTATGCGCGAAAATTTCCGCGGATAAAATTGAATTTGAGAAGAAAAAAAGAACAGCGAAGACAGGCAACAAGGCCTTTAGAAGATATAGCATAAAAATTCAGAGGCTCCCTTTTTGATAATCTAACAGAGCGAAATCAAAAAGCAAGCACTTGCATGTAAACTGAACAGAGAGAATTCATTTATTTACCGATGCAGAAACGGCTGAATATGTTTTCGAGGATATCAGGGTCGGCGGTCTGGCCTGTAATTTTGCCAAGCGCGTTTACGGCTGAACGCAAATTTGAAGCGGCAAGCTCCCAATCTTCGGAGAGGACTTTTTCAGCGGCTTCGGGAAGTTCTTTCAAAACCTCATCAAGGAGGCTTGCGTGACGTGAACTTACCGCGACTTCAGGGCCCTGAGCATGAGGATAACCCCAGACGGTTTTTTCAAAAATGTCAAGAAAACTGTCCATGCCGGAGTTGTTTTTTATTGAAATGGAAGCGGAAGTAAAACCGGTATCAGGAAGACTGGAGTTTTTCATCATGTCAATTTTGTTCCATAAAGCTATGATATTTTTTTCATTTCCGATATGTTTTGTCATATCGGCGCTTTCGTCTTCCGGATTTTCGGAAGACGCGTCAAGCATCCAGACGACAATCTGTGCTTCCCTGATTACCGCCCTGCTGCGGTTGATGCCCATGTTTTCTATGATATCACCGGCCTCTCTTATGCCTGCGGTGTCGATGAGCCTTACCGGGATATTGCGTATATTAGCGAATTCCTCAAGGGTGTCCCTTGTGGTGCCTGGAATCTTTGTAACTATAGCCCTGTCAAAACCAAGGAGCAGATTCATGAGACTGGATTTTCCCACATTTGGTTTTCCGGCTATGACAACCCTTATGCCCTCTCTGAGGACTATGCCCTCTTTTCTGGAGAGCAGAAGTTTTTCAGTTTTTCCCCGGGAATCCCTTATCATTTCGCTCAGTGTATTCTTGTCCGTCCAATCGAGGTTTTCTTCGGGAAAATCCATTCTTGATTCACATTCCGCGAGAATATTTACAAGCCCGTTCCGTATTTCATCGACGGAATTTTTGAGGAGGCCTGATATTTGTTTTTCGGCAAGGCGCAGGGCCATTTCGCTGTGAGCCGATATAATATCCGCCACGGCTTCGGCCTGAGTCAGGTCCATCTTGCCATTGATGAAAGCTCTGTAAGTAAACTCACCGGGTTCCGCACTCCTGGCACCGGCTGAGAGAACTTTTTCAAGGGCGTTTTTTGCTGAGAGAGAGCCTCCATGGCAGTGAATTTCCGCGATATCATCTCCGGTATAACTGTTTGGTCCGGGCATATATACAGCCAGCACCGGTTCTCCGCCGGAAATCATTTTTCCCAGAATCATTTTTCTGGAATTGTGTTTGCCGTGAGTTTCCCTGCCTTTCCAGACACTGTTCAGCAGTTCCAGCGCTTTGCCGCCGGATATCCTTATTATGGATATCGCCCCGCCGGTGCCGGTGCTTATCGCGGCTATGGTATCAACAGTATTCATAAAATTTCTTCGTCTGTTGTCATTTATGCCTAAATATATTATAAGTAACTTACTTGCACAATACATTTTAACCCTTATTTACATTAAATTACTTGAAAAATCAGCAAAATAATGTTATTAATTATGTTTTACTGGAAGACAGTTCTTACTCCCAATTTTAAATGACAGGGATTATTATGGAGCAGAAAGGGCTTAATGAAGTTTCTTCAGCTTTGCGTTCGGCTTTTCAGAAAGCTCAGGACGCTATACGTAAGGAAAACACTGAATATGCCATAGAAATTCTGAAAGGCGTAGTACAGTCTCAACCCGGGTTTACCGATGCGCGCACAACACTGCGCAAGCTTGAAAAAGAAAAAGCCTCCAAAATGGGTTCTTTTGCCAAAATGATGGCGAACATCAAAATAGCCATGATTACAGCCAAAGGAAAATCCGCGCTCAAAAAGAAGCCCATAGATGCGATAAAAGCAGCTGAAGAGGCGCTGGCGATTTATCTTTACTCGGCTTCCGCGTTGAATCTTCTTTCCGATGCGGCTGAGGCATTGGACGCTCTTTTCCTATCTATAGAATCTCTTGAAGTACTCAGGGAAAGCTGCCCGGACAATGAAACCAACTTAAGAAATCTGGCCAGGATTTATGAACTTGCCGGAGAAGGCATGGAAGTGCTGAAAATAAGGCAGAAAATATCCACCATGAAGCCGAATGACCTTCAGGTGCAGCAGGAACTGCGCGCGGCGGCGGCGCTTGCCAGTATGCAGAAAGGCAAATGGGAAGAGGAAGGCTCTTATCAGGATAAGCTCAAGAGCAAAGACGAGGCCGTCGCTATCGAACAGGAGGACCGCATTGTCAGAGATGTGGATGACATAGCGGAAATGATTGAGAGATATGAAAAGATGGTAAACGAAGGCGACACATCCATAGATAACCGGAAAAAACTTGCGGAACTCTATCAGCGCGCCAACAGGCATGACGATGCTATAGCGACTTATAACTGGATAATTGAAAAGCTCGGTACCATGGACCCTGCCATTGATCGCTCCATCGAAAAATCAATAGTTTCAAAATATGAAATACAGATTGAAGAACTCAAAAAAGCTTCCGCTTCAGAAGACGATATCAAAAAACTCGCGGAAACAAAATATAATTACCGCCTCGAAAGGGCTGTTGACCGCGTCAACAAGTATCCCAATGACATGCAGCTTCGTTATGACCTGGCCATTGTTTACTGGGATGGGAATTTCATTGATAACGCTTTGGAACAGTTTCAATATGCCAAGAAAAATCCTCATCGCAGACTTGCGTCAATTGTATATTTGGGAAGATGTTTCTTTTCAAAAAACCAGTTTGATATGGCTGTTGACCAGCTTCAGAACGCTCTTGCTGAAATGCATGTAATGGATAAGACCAAGATGGAAGCCCTTTATTATCTCGGCGTCACCTTTGAAAAGATGAATGAAATCGAGAAAGCCATGGATTGCTTCAAACAGATTTATCAGGCCAACATCAATTATCTTGATGTTTCCGCGCGCATGAATAAATATTACGAGAAGAAAAAGAGCTGAAGGGTTCTTTTTATCTCTTTCCAACTGCTCCTTTCCTCCGGCACAAAGGGTAATATTGCCCTGTCCTGAAATATTTTTGAAATATTTTAAATGCTTTGAAATAAATAACTTATCCCTATTTTTCTAATTTTTACCCTGCTTTAATCCGCTTTTTTATTTGACGCTTTTTTTATTTTTAAAGAACAAGAACCTTTAAAATAAAAAAGTGGAGAATAAAAATGAAAATCAACAGACTTGCGTTAATTGGAACAAAGGAGTTAGCGTTGTCCGAAAACATGCCGGACCGTACAATTCCTGATAAAATGCTGCTGGTAAAATTCGGTAAAAACCAGTTCACAAAAGATGGAAAACAGGGCGAGTTCGAGTTTTCGGAAGAAGACGCCGACTCCATAATAACGGATTTCGGGCTGAGAGGAAAAGATGTCGTGATAGATTACGAACATCAGACACTCAGCGGCGGAACGGCACCGGCCGCAGGCTGGATAAGCGCACTTGCCAAAAACACCGAAGGACTTGTCGCCAAAATCAAATACTGGACAGGACAAGCCGAAAATTATCTGGCTAACGGTGAGTACCGTTACTTTTCGCCAGTGCTTTATTTTTCAAGAACAGGCAGGAGCGTTTCAGCTCTTCACAGCGTGGCAATCACCAATCATCCGGCGTTGCACAACATTCCGGCGCTTGTCGCCGACGACACGTCCGCCGATGCCGATTCAGGTGCTCATATACAAAATAACAAAATAACAAAGGAAAAGAAAATGAAGGAATTACTCGAAATGCTCGGGCTTCCGGCCCTTGAGAATTCTTCGGAAGAAGAACAAAGTGAAGTGATAGCTTCAGAAGTGAAAAAACTCCTTGACCTTAAAAAGGAAGTCTCGGAATTTTTGAAACTTCACAATTGCGATTCACTCGATAAACTGACCGGAAAAATTCAGGGAATGTGCCCTGCGTCCGAAAAGGCGGAACTCGAAAAAGTATTGCGGAAACGCGATGCGGAAACAGCCGTGTCCAAGGCTTTTTCCGATGGAAAACTGGCTGAAAAGTCAAAAGGATGGGCTGTAGGATTTGCCGAAAGGGACCTCAAAGCTTTCAGTGAATGGGCAGACGCGGCCCCTGTCATTGTCCCGGTCAATGAACAGATTGGAGAAGCTGATGCCGGCGTTTTTAAGGCGCAGTTCAGCGAAATTCAGAAACGCATATTCAGGAATCTCGGCCTGAATGAAGAACAGATCATGAAAATCAAGGAGTCAAAATAATGTCAGCATTATCTGAAAACAGAAATACAAGAGAATTGGCCTGCAACGCATTGAATATGCACAGGGTCTTTACAGTAAAATCGGCAAACACCATATATGCCGGCTCCATAGCGGCTGTGGACGCGGACGGTTACGCGGTAGCGGCAAGCGACGCTTCCGGCCTCCTGGTTGTGGGCGTGGCACAGCATTATGCCGACGCGGGAGAACAGATTACCGTAAAATCCGGCGTCTTCGGCATGGATAACTCAAGTGCACATGCCTGCACGAACGGCTCCAACATGAACAACCTTGTTTATATTGAGGACGACCACACCGTAGGTACAAGCGCAGGCTCCAACAGCATCAAAGCCGGTGTCATGCGCTATCTGGACAGCGAAGGTACCGTATGGGCCGAAATAGGAAACATCAGAACAACATAACAGAAAAAACAGGAGTATAATTATTATGGATATCAACAGAACAAGTATGAATGCCCTTTTTCAGGGTTTCAACATGCAATTTCAAAACGGGCTCGGCATGGCCCCTGATTCGTGGAAACAGTTTTCGGTGGCAATACCATCTGCCGGAGCTTCAACCATTTATCCCTTCCTTGAACAGTTCGGCGGCATGCGCGAATGGCTCGGCGACAGACAGGTCAAAAACCTTTCTTCCAGAAAAATGGAAGTCGTCAACAGGGATTTTGAAGATACTGTTTCCGTGCGCCGCAATGACATTGAGGATGAGCAGTATGGTTTTTACGGGACCATGATAGCGCAGATGGGGCAGAATGCAGGAAAGCTCTGGCAGGAAATTTCCGTCGATGCCCTGAAAAGCTCAGATAGTTGGATTGACGGAAGCGCGTTTTTCGGCGACAGCCGCAAGTATGATGGTACAAACGCCATTGTAAACTCCGCTGACAGCGCTCTTTCTGAAAGCACATTCAACGCGGCATATCAGGCTATGATGGAGTATAAAGGACACAACGGCAAATCCCTTGGCGTTCAGCCCAGTCTCCTCATCGTCGGCCCTAAACTCAGAGTCGGCGCCTGGAACATACTGAAAAATGAATTCAGTTATGACGCCACGGACAAAGTTCAGGTGCAGAACGTAAATAAAAACGTATGCGATTTGCTTATCCTGAATGAACTCTCCGGCACTTACGATGACTACTGGTTCCTCGCGGATACAAAGGGAATCATCAAGCCATGTGTCGTACAGCAGAGACAGGTCCCGAAACTGACCAGAATGGACAAGGATAATGACGAAAATGTGTTCATGAGAAAAGAATACATTTACGGTACTGACGCGAGAGGTGAAGCTTTCCTCTCATTCCCCCACCTTATATACAGGGGCGGTACAAATATCTGATGACCGTAAACAAAAAAAACCCTGACAGAAATGTCAGGGTCTTTAAAACTATAAAAAACAAATTACTTTGCTTTTTTAGCATCTTTCTTAGCTGCGGGAGCAGGAGCTGCCGGAGCGTAGAAAGCTACGTATTCGTCAACAACAACAGACTTATCGCCGTTCTTGTCGATCTTACCGAAAGTAGCTTCCTGAGCTTTCTTGTCAGTATTGTTTTTGCCTTCAACTTTTTTTGCCGCTTCAGGTTTTGCCCAGTAAACTGTATATTCGCTGAGTGTTACTTTGCCGTTCTTGTCTGTGTCCATTTCATTAAAAGTAATAGCATAGACACTGTCTTTTGCGGCCGGAGCTGCGGCTTTTTTGTCTGCGGCAGATACGCCTGCCATTAATGAGATCATTGCTGCTGCTACAAATGCACCCTTTAACATTCTCTTCATCTCTTCTACTCTTCCTTTCTTTTTCTCTGCTCCCAATGAACAGATTTTCGTTTTGATCATTTACTATTTACTAAATGAATTGCATACATTATATCCTGAAAAGCAATTGTCAATAAAAAAAATAATTTTTTTTTAAAAACGATATCTCCTTGACAGCAGGAACTTATAAATAAATACTGAAAGCTTTTCTTCCTTACTTCGTCCGATTCTGTTTGACGCTCTCCGCTTTCTTGGAAAAATCAATCTTAAACAGGAGAATTATAATGTCGGACAAGAACGCAGGCAATATAACGGAATGCCCGTTATTCGGAAGTAAAATTGTGAATAGCGACACAATAAGTGTTGCCAGGGAAGGAAGCGAATACAGGTTTAATCTTATAAAAGGTAAAGAGGAAGAGGAAACTTCCACATCCTCTTCTTCAGAAGTTTACCTTTGCAAAATCACGGGCGGCACAACGGCGGCAGGCTACACTGTCGATATCTACGGCAATGGATACGATTCGGCGGCTACGGATACCGGGACGCTTCAAGTTTTGGATTTAGCGCAATCTGATGATTTGCCTACTGGGACACGCGTTCTTGGACACTCCACAAGCTTGACAATAACCGGAGGTTCTGAAGCATGACTTGGAAAGCATATAATACAGCTGTCAGAATTCCAACATTGCGCGATAATGTTATCGACCAGACAAAGACTATATATATCGGCATTGACGATTCGGATGATGAGGGGTATAAACTCTTTTATCATTCCGGACTCTCTAAATGGGTTATTGCGGCACACTGGGGAATGTCTTTCATTATATCCGGATATTACAGCGGAACGTGTCCGCCTGATTACGTTAATTACAACGGGTACTCTTCGTACACAAAGTATTCTTCTCTTTGGTATGATTTAACTTACGGCTGGGTAGTTACACTGGGAAATCTGGGCGCTAAACCAATCGAATATTGGCGTCCCAACGACCCGATAAATGACCCGTCAGGGGCTGGTACTTATCAGGGTACAGTATTTTATACGGGTACACCCCCGGCCCTTGGCGGCTCCGCTGCATTTCAGGCAAGGGGCAATATACGGGGTTCAGTAAAAAACGCATACAGCGGTACTGCAATTACTCTTACAACGCAATACCAAAGATGGGAATCAGCAACACTTTACGGAGAATATACCGCCGCCGGAGGAGCGTCCGGAATTAAATATTGCGGACTGCCTCAATGGACAGACGGAGACGGTAACACTTATATCAGAAGCGTTACAAAGACAGACGGAAAATACACCTATGGAACTATCAGTTATAACACTACTTATTCTAAATGGCTTATCGGCGCTTACGGGAGTGCGTCCGGCTGGTACGAGGGTTCCGAACCGTCAAAAACTGGAAGCGTAACTTTTACGTTTAAAGTACCCGAGGGTTCAGAAATTACAGGGACAAATAAAACAGTTACCTTTGACAAATATGTAAAGGGTGAAAATACGCAAACGGTTTTTCTAACCGAAGCTTCGAGGTGGATATAATGGCGCATATAGATACATACGTTTCTCCGGCTTCGTGGACTGATTTAGGCATGGACTGGGAAAAATCCTAACTCACAAAAAGCCTGTTATGTGGATGCTCTGCTTATGGCGTTTTTGGAACGCCAAAATGCTGTAAATTATGTGGCATACTCAGCATATCCGGATAAGCCATCTTCCGATAGAAAACTCAGCTATTCAAATCTCCAGTCATTGCATTCTCATATTATCAGTCTGATTCCGTATTTTATTGATTCTGATGATTTAACATCGACCGAAATCGGAAAAATAAAAGAGACATACGATGAAGTGGAATATCAGTCTGATTACAGTTACGGCAATGTTTTCACAAATAAAACAGAGACAAGCCCGCCGTCAGAATCATCTTTCAATTACTACAGGTGCTGCAACTTTCTTACCGTGCAGAAAGTCGCCGAAAAGCTCGGATTGTCCGAGATAATTTCTCCTGAACCTTATGCTTATGACAACTCTCTATGGCTCAAACAGAGTTATAACATTCTCAATCTATTAAAATGCAACGCAGAACAAGCGACAATCAAATCGGCAAAAAGAAGGACAAGAAACAAATACACGGATTACATAAACCCGGAAAATTCATCCGATACCATAGGAGACTGGGCTACTTATGATGCTTCAAGAATTGTTACAAATGCACAAATAAGCTTTGATGGTGAGACGGAAATAGGGCTCTCTCAGAGAAGCGATGAAGGTGTAGTCCCGATATATTTATTTAAACCAACATTTTGGAAAATAATTGGATACATTCATGATTTCAATCCGGGAGCAGATTATTTCTTGAGATTTAATTCTCCTGATGTGGACTGCGGAGGGCTCTATTTCTACGAATATACAGATACTTTCAGCGAGGGACTCAGAATCTATAATTTAACTTTTGGAAACACGGCCAATCTGGTAGGGAAGCCATCAGCGGAAGAACCCTATAACGGAAGGGCCGGGAGTATTCATGACTGTTCTCCATTCTTATCTTTCGGCATTCCCTCTTATATGTTTGTTCTCATAGAACACGATTTTAAATTCAAAAGCGAGGAATAATAATAAATTTTTCAAATCTTGTTTGACGCTTTTTTTAATGAATAGAGTAATAAAACTTTTAACTAAAAGAGAAAGAAAAAAACATGTCAACTTACAGAAAGATACCGTTGACCGTAAACATTGACACAGGGTACTTAATTGACCCGCTCGATGGAGCTAGAATTTCAAATGAAAAACTTCCGGCGTTTTGCTATGGAGAGACAGCCATACTTTGCCTTTCCTTTGTGGATTCGGAACTGAATGCTTTTTCATTCAACTCGGATGATCTTTTTGAATTCGCTATGGATTCAGATTTTGTCCATGAAACTGACGGTGCTGAAGACCCGTTGATGGCGTATTCCGCCAACGACATGGCGGACATTAGCGGCGACTGGGTAAGTATAAACAGAAATAATGGCAATATATCCATAAGGATAGACTGTTTCACTGAAGGTTTTCTTACAAAAATAGATAATGATGAAGAAATGGATGTCTGGTTTGAGGTAAAGAGATATATTTCAGGTTCTTCCTATCCTTCTGAAATACTCAGGGATAAAGGCTATGCCAGAAATGTTCTGAAAACGACCGAAGGCACTCCGGCATCTGCGGACCCCGAATACTACAACGCTGTACAAACGGATTCCCTCCTTAGCACCAAAGCTGATATCAGCCACACGCATGATACTTATCTTATGAAAACATCCAACCTGTCCGATCTGTCCGACGCGTCTACTTCCCGGACAAATCTCGGCCTCGGAAACGTTCAGGACCTTGATCAGACGAACGCGTCAAATATCAGTTCAGGAATATTGGGCGCGGCATATCTTCCCGCCGCCTTGACCTCCGCAAAGGGCGCAATACAATTAGAAAGTTCCGGTGATATTACGAAATTTCTTAACGGCGGAGGCTCATGGGCTGTTCCATCGGGATCGGGCACTGTTCTTAACCATATCAGCCAGGGACGCTTAACCCTTTCGACTGGCGTTCCCGTTACGACATCCGACGTCACAGCGGCGTCGACTCTCTACTTCACGCCTTATAATGGGAACAAAGTATCTCTCTATTATAACAGCGCGTGGCTCATAACTTCCTTCAGCGAAACGTCGCTGTCTATCTCAAGCCTGACGGCTTCCACTAATTACGATATATTCGGATATTACACAGGTTCCGCTCTGGCATTGGAAGCCCTGGCGTGGACGGACGCGACAACACGCGCCACGGCTTTGACTACTCAAGACGGCATATATGTCAAGAGCGGAGACGCCACACGCTGCTACCTCGGAACAATCCGCATGACAGCGACAACAGGGCAGTGTGCCGATGCCGGCGCGGCAGGGCCGATTAAGCGTTTTGTGTGGAATATGTACAATCGCGTCCGTAGCAGAAACATATCTTATGACTCAACGAATTCATGGACGTATGCGTCAACTACCAATAGAATCAGGAACGCAAACGAAACGGCGGCAAAACATGAATTTGTTTTCGGGCTTACTGACGCATCCCTTGTCTCTGCGGAATACCATTGTCTGGGTGTCGCCGGCAGCGCTCAACCCTGGCTTAGCATTGGATTCAATTCGACAACGCCGGAAGTTGGAACGAAAACTGGCCGTGCTTTTTCTTCTAGTACAGCGCCAAATTCACAATTCACAACCGGACATGCCATACTCGGCGCAGGCTATGGATATGCCGCCGCGCTGGAGTGCGCTTCGTCAGCGGCGACAACAACATTTTATGGGGGGGCGTCCCTTCCTTTTATAACAGAAATGGAGAGATAAAAAATGAACTTAAACAAATTACACAACGCAATCGCGGCGCTATGTCCTATACACGGCGTTTCAATCGTGGACACGGCTGATAAGGCAACCTGGTCAATCTCGTTCAAAGACGAAGCCACTACCGAAGAAAAAGCCGTAGCGCAGGCTGTAATCGACACGGCTGATCTGTCGATACTTGACGATCCGGTTACATACGCGCCGCGCGAATTCAAAAACAAATTCACTACAGCAGAACAGGACGCGATACTGGCGTCAACGGACGCGACAGTCAAACGGATATGGTTCGACTTCGCCACGGCCACCGTGATCGAAATCGACAACGAAGACACAATTTACGGCATGGAATGTCTTGTAACAGCCGGGCTTTTAACGGAAGCCCGCAAAAATGAAATATTAAGTTAAAAAAGAAAGAAGGCATCAAATGAAGAAAGCATTCACAATGATAGGACTCGTAAGCGCAACGGCCATAATTATGACAGGATGTAACTCAACATCCACAATCAAGGAATTTGACTCAAGCGGCAATTTGATCAAAGAAACTACAACTAAAGAGAGTGTCGTCGAACAGATAATTGCCTCGACCAAGGGAAAAACTGTCGTAGCGTTCCGTGAATGGTACGGGATAGTCCTCCGTGCCGAACCATCTACTGAAACACTTTTTGCTCTCGATATCGGTTATATTCACAAAAATACCGGCGTCGTATCACTTCTGAAAGATCAGCAGAACCTCGACAAGGTAGCCGATATCGTCAAAGCGATAAAGCAGACTGATTCCGTCTCCGCTTCGACAACTGGCGTAAGCAGTTCTTCCGGAACTTCGTCCGCAGCATCCGAAACAAAATAACTGGATTTGACGAAGCAAATCCCTCCCCGGTGGAGGGTTGCGCTTCGTCGCAACCGCAAAGGAAAAAGCAGGGAAAACATGAAAATGAATATTTATGAAGTTCGTAAGGAAACTTTACGCCTGAAGTTAAAAGCTCCTGATGACTATATGCGGACGCTTAAAGAAAATCCGGAGGCTGTTGAACAGCTTGTTAATGGAGTCGGCAGTGAGGAAAGTATCACATACCATGCAACTCCCGATACAATAGAACTTTTAAATGTAAATTCTTCAAGCCATATTCATGACTGGATGTATAATTTCCCGGAATATTTTGAAAGCTGGGAGGACGGAATGCGATGGAAGAAGCTTGCCGATGACTGGTTTTATGAAAACATGCTGACGCAGATTAACGCTTCATGGGGCTGGGCATTCAGGCAGACGCGGAAAGTCAGGGCGTGGTTCTACTATAAAATGGTCCGGACTTTTGGGGCAAAGTCCTTCTGGGAAGGCAAACAGAAACCGAAAGACTGGCGCGAACACAGGGAGATTTTCAAATGACTGACGAAGACAGGGACGAATTGCTCAATCAGATCTTCATGAGGATAGATGCCATACCTAAATCATGCGGAGGGGATTTTTCAGGGGACATAATACTCTCTCACTCAAAAATACTTACGGAATTGAGACAGAATGTCAAGTATCTCAATGAAAAGCTATCTATCATTGAAGAAAAATTTGACAGCAAGCTGGAGAGAATTGATAAAAAATTCGATACTCTTTTCAAAAAGTATGATGACCATTCATCGCGCATTACTGTGATTGAAACCGAAAAAAGGACATGGATTGCCATTTTTCTCTCAGTAGGCGCGATAACATGGGATTTCGTAAAAGATTTTTTTCACAGATTTAATTAATTTTATGGAACATAACTGAAAAAAAGCTGTCTAATCCTATCAGAAAAAGACAGCTTTAGTATGATCTTAGTTCTCGTTCTCCCTTATTCCTGACTCTTTTTCCCATCCGGGAAAAAGAGTCTTATTTTTTCAATATCATCCCATATCTTCTTAAAATCCGAGATTTAAAAAGTTCTGACTCACGTAAAATCCACTGTGACCACTGACAAAAATATAAATCTTTGCAATCTTGTTTTATGACGGTTGAATTTTACCGGAAAAATGCGATAATTAGTAAACACTCCGATTGTTCGGATTTTTAAACTTTTAAGGAGATACCATGAATTTCCGGAAAATGCTTAAAGGGTTTTCTATTTTATTATCGGTTGGAATCTTTTTTGTTTCAGCATCCAATGGCGCGCTCGCGCAGGAAGCGAAAAAGGCGCAACTTAAAAAAGGAGACCGGATAGCTATAGCCGGCGATTCAATTACTCAGCAGCTGATCTACAGCAAGTTCATCGAGACTTATCTCAGGGCTTGCAGACCGGACCTTGATGTAAAGGTGATTCAGCTCGGCTGGGGCGGCGAAAGGGCACCCGGTTTTCTTAGAAGAATGGATAATGACCTTCTCCTCTGGAAACCGGATCTGGTTACTCTCTGTTACGGCATGAATGACGGCAGTTATACCAAATATACTGACGTTATCGGCAAAACTTATGAGAATGCCATGAGGGAAATAGTCGAGCGCCTGAAAAAGGCAGGCGCGACTGTTATCGTGGGTTCTCCGGGAGTAGTTGACAACATTACCTATAAAAGGCCTGCCGCTCCCGCCGCGGTCTATAACGAAAACCTGGGAAAACTTGGCGAAATCGACAGAAAAATAGCATCTGATTTCGGTATGCCTTTCGCCGACCTCCACAATCCCATGATGGACACCATGAAAAAAGCTCAGGCCGCCTATGGAAATAAATATCATTTTGCCGGGGCGGATGGCGTTCATCCTGGCGCAAATGGTCACCTCGGAATGGCATACGCTTTTCTTAAAGCAATGGGCCTTGATGGAAATATTGGGACTGTAACAGTCGATTACAAAGGTAAAACTGAAGCGTCTGACGGACATAAAGTGATTTCTTCCTCAAACGGCAAAATTGAAGTGGAAAGCTTCCGTTATCCTTTCTGTTTTTCAGGCGAAAAAGATTCTCCGAACGGCACTGTCAGCATACTTCCTTATGTTTCATTCCAGAATGAGTTGAATCGTTTTATGCTTGTTGTGAAAAATCTTCCTGCTGAAAAAGCCGAGATAAAATGGGGAAACAATAAGAAAACTTTTACAAAGGAACAGCTTGAAAAAGGAATCAATCTTGCCGACGAATTCATTGATAATCCGTTTCTTCCTAAATTCAACGAATTAATGGGACAGGTGCTTGTCAAGCAGCAATATGAAACTGCGATGATAAAAGGGATAATTACCAATCTCCCAAACCTGGAGAGGGATTTCAAGGATGATAAGGACGTAATGAACGCTAAGGAAATTATAAGAAAAAAACTAATGGACAAAGAGGAAGCGCTTCAGATTAAAACAGCTTCAGCGTTAACTCCTGTCCGCCACCAGATTGAGATAAATTCATTAAAATGAAAAACAATAAAAGTTACAGTTCCGTTTCTTCCGGCATTACCCAACTGTGCAGAGCAAAGGCCGGGGAAATTACTCCTCAGATGATGATTGTTGCCAAAAGCGAAAAGCGCGATGCTGGATTCATACGCACTGAAACCGCCGCAGGCAGAATAGTTATCCCGGCAAACGTAAACCACAAAAACCTTATTCCGATAGGAATAGGCAAGTCACTTTTTACTAAAATCAATGCAAATATCGGCAATTCATCTCTTTCCAGCTGTGCGGGCAAGGAAATAGCCAAGCTTAATACGGCAGTCAAATACGGCGCCGATACGGTAATGGATTTGAGTACCGGCGGAAATGTTCCGGAAATTCGCAGGCAAATCATTCTTAACAGCAAAGTGCCTATCGGCACTGTTCCCATTTACGAGGTTGTCAGCAGGATTAAAGACCCCGCGCTTATTTCAGCGGAACTGATACTTGATGTAATAAGGGAACAGGCCGAACAGGGCGTGGATTACATGACTGTTCACGCCGGACTCCTCCACAGACATGTTCCGATGGCGATGAAACGCCTCTTGAAAATAGTAAGCAGAGGCGGCGCTCTTCTGGCAATGTGGATGGAAAAGCACAATAAGGAAAATCCCTTTTACGAAAACTTCGACAAAATCCTTGAGATATGCGTGAAACACGATGTTACGCTTTCTTTGGGAGATGGCTTGAGGCCAGGTTGTCTTGCTGACGCAAGTGATGAAGCGCAGTTTGCGGAACTCGAAACTCTGGGCGAACTCGTCAAAAGAAGCAGGGCCGCCGGAGTGCAGGCCATGGTTGAAGGCCCCGGACATATACCCCTGAATGAAATAGAAATGAATATGAAAAAAGAAGACGAAATCTGCGACGGCGCGCCCTTTTACATATTGGGCCCTGTCGTTACGGATTGCGCTCCAGGTTATGACCATATCAGCAGCGCCATCGGCGCGGCGCTCGGCGCTTACCACGGTGCCGCTATGCTTTGTTACGTAACCCCCAAGGAACACCTCGGTCTGCCCAATGAGGAAGATGTCAGAAACGGTGTGATAGCTTATAAAATCGCCGCGCATTCCGCCGATGTCGGACTGAAAAAACCGGAGGCCCGCAAACGCGATGATGAAATAAGCAAAGCCAGGATGGAATTTGACTGGAACAAACAGTTTGAGTTGGCGTTAGATCCTGACAGGGCACGCGAATTCAGAGAAGATGCCCTCAGAGAACAGAATGAAAATGGAAACCACTCTTCATCCGGCGACAACAAATTCTGCACCATGTGCGGCCCCGATTTCTGTTCCATGAGAATCAGCGGTAAGCTCAGCGGGCATTAAGTTTACCAAGAAGAAGCAAACCGATAAGATAAGCCAGCGGCCCTTTGTATTTTTCAGGATCCTCAAGCGGCTTGCCAAGTAATTTCACGCGATCTGGTTCTTCAGAGTCCAGCCTTATTATGGCACTGTGTTCAGTATCCGGCAGTTTTGTTTTCAGAAGGGAATAATGTATTCTGTATTTGTGTCCATAACGGTCAAAGAGAGGGACTTTAAAAGGCTTGTCATTGTCTATTGAGATCTCAAGCTGTCCGCTGTTCAGACCAAAAACACAATATATTCCGAAGCCTGTTCCTTTGAATTTGAATTTAATATTTGCTCCAGCTTTATCGGCCTTGAAATACTTCTTGAACTTTTTGGAATTCTCAAATTTAAATCCTTCATCTTCCCATGTTACGGTTTCCCATTCAGGAGAGAGATTCAGATTATCAGGAGAAATGATTTCCACATTTTCCCATGGATTTGGAGAAAGTGGACTTTTCAGTATATGTTCAAATTGATTTCTGGAATTTTCCATTTCAGATATGCAACTGGTAATTATTTCAGTGTAGATATTATGCCCGTCATCAAGGGTGGGATGGACGCCGTCATAGGAGAAAATCATTTTCCCTGTCTCTCTGATTTTTTTCTCTTCTTCAGAATCTCTTTCTACCCTGTAAACAAGTTTTCCCGCGAGTTCCTGATTGATTATTTCAATTCCCACATTTATGGAAGGGATGCCATAATGTACAGCGATATTTTCCATGATGTCAGCTGTCCAGCATGGTTTTCCTGAACGGAGACATTCGGCCATCGGAGTGTTCACAGTATAAATGAAACATATATCGGTACTGGGATTTTTCAGCCATATTTTACGGACGATGCCTTCCATTGCCGCATATACTGTTTCAGTCTCTGAACTGTCTGATGCCTTGACAGCTGTATCATTTGCGGCGAACTCCACAAAAATCAGATCAGGGTCATATTGAAGTACCTCATCTTCCAATCTGAAAATTCCCAAGTCCGAGCCGGTGCCTCCTATCCCCGCGTTAATTTGTTTCATTCTGCAGGAAGGGTATTTTTTCTGAAACCACTCAAATGTTTTAACCCTCCATCCTTCCGCCAGCGTAATGCTCCCGCCAAGGTAAGCGATGCAGACATCCTGACCATTTTTCATTTTGAAGAAAAAATTTGACAGTCCCTTACGTTTCTTAAAAGCTGAGGATTTTAAAAAGTTATTGATGGACTGTTTCATTTTTTTCCTTATCTGTATCAGTTTTCTTTTTTAAGACGTATGGAATGGCATCTCCATGCAGTTGTTTTGTCTTTTTAAGAAGTTCAGTCACGGCATTATTTGTAACGGGCTCTCCGGCATATATGCGATCTTCAAGTTCCAGAGATTCACGAAGATAATCGCTTGTTTTATCCAGATAATTTTGGAGGAGAGGGTCTTTGTCATTTTTTGCCCATTGCTTGTATTTGGGAGTTGCCTTTTGGACTTCCGGGGGAATTATTATCTTAAGATTCTGATTATATTTAAATATGATTTCTGAAAGCAGACTGTGAATGGTATCTATATCTGCAAGCTTCTGTGCAAAATCTGGATTGCTCTTGATAGCTAGATTAATATTCTGATGAGCTTCAAGTATTAATCGGTGTGCATCTTCGTATTGCTCTTTTGTGTATGCAGATGAAGCGAGTTCAGATTTTGCATTGGCCGCTGTGATGTTTATACCATTTGAAGCTGCAAGTTCAGCATCAATATTGTACAGCACGCTCTCATTAAGATAATGGTTTTTATGTACCTGCATGGATATTTTTAGGGCCTCTTCTTTCGGTCCGCAATAGAAAAAGTGTGCGTCGCCGGGGCGTAATGTGATTTCAAGATTTATTGGTTTAGTAGAGTTGGCCTCTTTAAGATTATGGAGATCATAGAGGATTTTTCCTTCTGTCATTTCTTTCGTTATATGAAGTATTCCTTTCCGGCTTTTTTCAATATCCTGATTTTGGAGAGCGAGGAAGTAACCTTTGCCGTTTCTCTGTTTAAGTGCAGATGCTGTTATAGCAGGACCACGATAATATGATTTATGTGTTGTTATTTCATCTGCCTCTGCTGTAAAAGCTTTATTTTCCTCAATGTCGCTTTCAAGTAAAACAGGTGCTATTGCCGTCAGATATTTACCTATGGTACCTAATTCTTTCCATTGTTCAGTATATGTACCGGTACGATCCAAAACATTTAAATCATATCCTGCGTTATAGCGCCATCGGGGATGTCCAGTGATACCGTGATAGGTAATTCCTTTGCCTCCGTTAACAACCACAGCCCAAGTCATATATCGTATTTCATGAGATGAAGGCAGTGTCCATCGTCCCCATCCGAAAGCCTGAAGCATAACCCATACGGAAGCCTTCTTCTTTAACGCTGTAGTGCGTACAACTCTTGCCACGTCCCAAGGATTGCGGTCATCTTTGATATGGATAGGATAATGGTCTCCGTAGTATATTGGTACATATGGAAGATATTGTTGTGTGGACATATTAAGAATTGGGATGGCCGGCCGATCAGGGTTGATATCCTTAAAGACTGTTTGAGCAGCCATATACATTGGAATACACTGTGCCCTAGGTTCATCAGAAATATCGTAAGCAAGTATTATGTCATTGTATTTTTTAGCAAAGCTCTTTATCAGATCATATTCATAAATACCTTCTTTAAAACATTCTGTACGTATCTGTTCTGGAGTTATTTTTTCAAGAAAAGGTATTTTGCCACGTTTTAAAAGTAAAGGCATCGTTTCCATTCTTGGAATATATTTTATATTATATTTCCTGCATAAATCCCCCATCCATGAAAGTCCTGTTTTCTGAAAATCTTTAAGCCAATTGGCTTGCATAATAAGAGTACCAGTCGCTGTATTAAAGTAATTTCTGCGAAATTGACGAAGGAGTCTGTTCCATGCTTTAGGATATGAGCCTATTTCATGTAAACATACCAAGCCATCAATGTATCCACCCAAAGGAAAATAATCGGCTATTTCATGAAAAGGACGAGTTTCCGGCAACGGATCAGGGAGAGTAACTCCTTTTTCTTCCTGAAACCAATGGGAAATTTCGCAGAAATACGCGCTGTGAAATATATTTTTTCCCTGATCGTTAATCTCTATACTTTTAATTTCTTCTGATTTCCATGGAAGGGTTATATTTTTGATTTGCTCAATAATGTTATCGCATTTTTCTGAGATCAACAATTGTTTATCCTCGGCCGTAATGCCTTTGATGGAGATTTCAGAGGGGACGGTTTTTCTGAAAGGAGCAATGCCTAACAAGTAATCGCTTTTGACTCGAAACTTCAATGGAAAAAGACTGTAGGTACAGTTTTGCGATACGGAGACTAGGGGATTGTCTGCTTGTGTCAGAGCAATTGCATAGGCAGTTTCCCAAGCAGCTCCGGAGGGAATTTCAAGCTCCTTATACCACCATTCAACAGTATCAGTATTTGTTGAAAAATGACTGTATGCCTTAAGTAATTTGGATTGATCCAGAAGAAAAGCAACGGCAGTCTTTGAGACAGGGTCAACAGCTCCAATCCAACCCTCATTCATATTTTCAATCCATAGATCCGTACTTGTAAAATTTTCCTTGCGATTGCAAAAAAGGATATTTTCAGTACACGGCCATGTAAAAATATATTTTTGAGCAGGAATGCACTGTTGGGTGCGGAATGAAATTTTTTTTGCTTTTTCAGAAAGATTTTTAATAGTAATATGTATGTTTATAAGTGCATCGTCATCAGCTAGGGATATTGTTTTTTCAAATAATAAACCTTTCAGTTCCAAGGTTTGAAAGGTATGTGTTAGGCGGATATTGGAATTACTTTTAACAGTTTCCATATCATATATTACATCACGTAATTCTCCCGGATATGACGCGGATGGAAAAATATCTCCGGCAAGTCCTCCAGCGCGAGACGGCCCCTGCCAATGTGTCATCTCTGTACCTGTTTTCTTAAATATAAGACTGTTGATACGTCCCCCAACTAACGGGTCGATAACAGCCTTAATGTATTTATTCTCCAGAACATCGCCAACTTCCTGAATAGAAACATCATCATAAAACACAGAGCCCGGACCTTTTTCGGCAACAATAGCATTGCGCAGGGAAACACGGACTTTCTCTGTGCCAGGTGGAGTTTTAAAGCGCCAAAAATGAGAAGACCATTCATTTACATTACGGAAACCAGTAGAGTATTCACGTTTAATTAATTTATTATTCTTATCATAAGCGGCATAATCAAATAAAGCTTGTCCGTTACCGATAGTCTTTAAATTACATCGTAGAATAAACGAATATTCTCCTTTTGCTGGAAAAGGTTGAGAAATCATAACATGACGGTTTTTTGGCATGTTTCCATTTCCTCGCAATTCTACACCATAGGTCCCTGAACAATGTTCATGAGTCGTTTGGACGAGTTCTTGTTCTTTTTTGTTGCATGAAACAGTCCAATCTTTAGGCAATTGTTTTTCCTTGTCAATTTCCTCAAATCCTGGATTTTTGATTGTGGTTGGAGAGCTGGAAATTTCCGATTTAATTGTAACTGATACCAGAAGCAGACAGACGGTAAAAAAAGAAAATGTTAGAGACTTCATGAAAATCCTACCCTTTCATAATATTTATTCAGACTATTCTGTAAATGCAATATCAATAAAAAAATTAAATTTCAACCCTTTTTGGCAAAAGCCTTGATACTGGCCTGTTGAAAAAACAATATCCCAGGCGTCCAATTCCTTACGGCAAGGCATTGTTTTCGATTTTTCAATAGCGTAAAGAGGAAAGTTATCCCCTTTTGCAGTGAAAGAAAATGGACCGTAGATGAAGCGACCATCACCCTTTTCTTCAATACATCCATTGCGTCCCCAGCGGATACGAATAATAGGGAAATGGGATTCCTGGTCGTTAAGCGAAATAATTTCGATATGACCACAAAGTTTTTCTGCATCCATAGTCCACCGTTGAATGCATTCCCACGCACGCGGGAAAGGTTCTTCATTCCAAATGAGGCGATGATCAGCCATTCCATAAATTACTTCAAACCTGGCCGCCCTGTCATCAATCTTGGTATTTCCCTTAGAGCCGCGCGGCGTCATGCCGAGAGCATGACGATCGACTCCGTGATCTTCTCCTCCTGCGGGGCGATAAAATATTTCGGGACGAATACCTAATAACGCAGAAATTTTTCCGTCATGAAAAGAATTGGACATGGCACCGACAACGGTATCGCAGCCATAGCGTCCTGAAGCAGCCCATAACCACTTGGCAAAACGTCCCCGGGGTCCTTCTATATTTTTGTCATAAGTAATAGTTTCATCCGAAACAGGTTCAGGCAAAACATCCTTCCACATACTGGCTGCATAAACAAGGAAGATTGAACGGATATTACTGCTGGGCTGAACAGCTTCCTGATTTGTCTGGATACGCAGAAGATCAGCAATCCATCGGTTATGACCATCGCCAGTTAGACTGGACACTGTATCGGGGCCATAGGAACAGGGAGAATTCCACATATGTTTCCACCATGGGTCAGTGTATGATTCAACCATACCGCAGGAAGCAATTACCTGAGGATAGTATGGAATACTTTTCCTTATCATCGCCATTGCTCGTTCCGATTTGGCAAATGTTGCAAGCCTGCCCATGAGTAATACGTTGATGTCATGGTAAACAGGGCACTCATTAGTGCCTTCAATATATGTCCACGCTCCTTCTTCAAATTGTGCGGTTTCCATCTTCTGAAGAAAACGCAAATATTCATCTCTGTATTCTTGCCGTCCCAACAACTCATGTCCATGCCACATGATTAAACAGTAATACGCATCCATATTGGGATAAATCCGTCCTCTTTCACCATATTCACAAAGTTGAATCTGAAGTACGGCATCAAGTTTCTTTAATGCGTTATCACGTATTTCGGACGAGAGTATATTTCCCAACAGGTGAATACTTTCAATGAGCGGCAAGGCGGTAAAACGGTCAATATTGGCATCACCCATTCTCGGCTTCCTGTGATACCATCTGTCGTCAACGGCAGCATTAACAAGGTGTTTGATTGTTTTCTCAGCATAAAGAAGAACATCCTTGTTTCCTGACCATCGGCTTTCCGGCCCGATATAAGAGTATGCAAGGGTTATGGCATAATTCGCCACACTTGCATGTACCCATTCATTATCCTTTTCCCAGTGTTCATATTCATCTTTCTGAAGGCTTCGCGCATAAAGATAGGGATCATCATGTTCAATAATGTTTTCGACAAAAATATCAATCATAGATAGATACGGGTTAGGCATGGACAAATTCCTTTTTTATGTTAGTCTAATTGTTTAATTTCAATTTGTATGTAAAATTCCTGAAATATCCCGATAAACCGTAGATGTAGCGTCACGCGAATCCAGGCCATTTAATTCTTTTCCCGCAACATCAATGACACGTCCACACGCAAAACCGGTGTTTATTCTTCCATAATGTCTGTCCTGAAGAGAGGTGGTAGAGGAATTTAAATGGAATATATAATAGGATTTCCCATTACTGTCACATGCGTCACCAAAAAGAAGTAATTTTGATGGAGAGGTCCAGATATACTGATATGAAGGACTGCCTCCAGTAATCATTTCAGGTGTAGCCGCAAGTATTCTAATAGAAGCTTTATTAGATCCGGCTCTCTGACGAAAACCTAAGTATAGCATGCCACCATCATTAGCAGAAGGACATTTAAATATATTTAATGATTTAAGATCCAATCCGTTCTGTAATGTGGAATACCATCTGAGTCCAGTTCCTTCTTCATAACCTTTAGGCGTCCACCCATTATGGTCCGTAGCGTAATTGATTGTCAAAAGGATTGTCTGACGCATGTTGCCTTTACATGCTATAGTTTTGGCTCTTTCCTTTGAATTTTTCAGGGCAGGCAGCAATAATGCCGCAAGAATTGCGATAATGGAAATCACTATGAGGAGCTCCACGAGCGTGAAGAGCAAAGACTTTTTCAGATTGTTGTAAAAGGCATTCATATCGTATATTATATACCGTAAATCCTTTTTTGTATTTAGCAATTTGGATATTTTTGTTTGGCAATTTGGATGAAAGATAAGTAATGGCCCACATAAATAATAAAAACAGAATCGAATTTATCCATAAAGGCAGAGGAGGTCAGTGGACGCGTCTCAGTTTCCAATGCCCTGTTACTGAAATATTTAGGATATGTCTTGTAAAAAGAAAGCCTTATCATCATATCATCACCAACTCTCCGCCCGGGCATACTTTTCAATGTGTCAAAAAAGGTAGATTTGATCTAGTTATCAATGGTATTAAATATAATATCCGAAAAGGTGACATACTTTATTTAGGTTCTTCTGAAATAGAAGAGGCGACTGCTTATAAAGAAGGCTTTGAATTTATAAGTGTTGTTTTTTTAGCTCCATCCCTTGAGCCGTTACCTCCTGAGGCAAGAGTTTTTAAGGGAGCCCCTAAAATTGAAAAGCTTTTCGACAGACTGTATGAAATTTATTCAAAAGAAGATAAAATACAAGGTATTGTTCTTTATCATACGCTTTTTGAACTTCTGATGGAAATATATAACATGAAACTTAAAAGAAATCCATTGTGTTCAAAAAATGGCAAATGGTGGGAAATAGAGGAATTCATAAGAAGCAAAAGAGCATTCAGAATTTCCGTGAAAGAAATTTGTGACGAATTTGAGATAAATAAAATAGCTCTTGCCGCTTTGTGTATGGGTGCTACCAGTTTATCTCCGGCAAAGAGAATTCAGGCAATACGAATGGCTGAAGCCAGGGGCTTACTACTCTACTCCGAAAATTCGGTTTCTCAAATTGCTGACTTGCTGGGGTATCCCAGAATACATGAGTTTTCACGAGAATTTACAAACTATTTCGGGTATTCCCCCAAAGAATTTGTTGAGAAGGACAGAGATTTACTTGATGAAAAATCTACCGGAAGATAATTTATGGATAAAGACTTGCGAATGAGTTGGTTTCGTTTTGGAGTTTTCTGACCAGCGCCAGCAAGTCGTTTACTTTATGTTCCGGTACTCTGCCCCTTATCACCGCACGGCAGATGCCGTTCCTGTCGAAAATAACTATATTGGAACTGCCTTTTTCAAAGCCCCAGTTGTTTCTTAATGAAGCATTATAATCGAACAGCAGTTTTATTTTTGCCTTTTTGTACTTCTCGATTTTACTGGAGGCAAATTCCCTGATAAGGCAGTTTGGCTTCCATGAGGCTTTACAATCGATTATGGCCATGCTTATACATTCATCCTGAGACAGAACGCCTTCTCTGACGGCTTTCTCCATGGCTTCCGTAACATGTGAATTCATGTCTGCTTCTTCAGGGGCAAGATAATTGACCATGAGGACTTTGGCGGAGGAAGCCTCGGACTTGAAAACTTTTCCTCCGCTGTCTTCAAGCTGCCAGTCACCGGGCTTGTTTCCCTCGTTGAGAATACCGCCCCATGACATAAGTGAAAACCCGAACAATATGACTGCAAGCAGTCCCCTGGCTATATTCATAAATAACCCCGCATAATGTTTTATCTCATTATTACAGGATTATCTTCGCATTAACCTTGCCACGGACGAAGTCCGATTTATTATCTTTGCTCAACTTCGTTTGCAAAGGGGTCGGAGACCCTTTTATTCTGCTCCAAGCGAAGCTGAGGAGCAGTACGGAAAAAACAGAGTTTTTTCACGGTTGCTTACTTTTTAAGTAAGTAAGAAATTTTTGTCTTCCAGTTTTATTTTGACTGAGTTCACGAACTTAGCCCCTTCGGAACCGTCAACAGCCCTGTGATCGGCGCTGAGAGTGATTTTCATCATGTCGCGAATTACAATCTGTCCGTCTTTTACCACGGGAGTCGGGATTGTCGAGGAAACCGCCAGGATGCCGGATTCGCCCGGATTTATTATGGCTACGAAATTCTCGACTCCAAGCATTCCCATATTGGATATGGTGAAAGACCCGCCTTTCATTTCTTCCGGAAGAAGTTTGCCTTTTCTTGCTTTTTCGGCGAGTTCGGCTACTTCGTCCTGTATTTCATCAAGGGCTTTTTTGTCGGTATTTCTGACAACGGGAACAACCAGCCCGTTATCAAGGCTGACGGCGACCCCGACATTGATTTTTGATTTATTTTTGATGGTGTTGCCGTCCGTCTCGGAATTCAGTGACGGAAACTCCTTCAAAGCCATTGCCACTGCTTTTATGATGAAAACATTGACACTGTAGTTTATACCTTCTTCCTTGAGGCGTTTTCTCATTTCCATTATGCTGGACATGTCAACGCTGACTGTAACATAGAAATGAGGTATCTGCTGTTTTGAAGTAGTCAGGCGCTTGGCAATTACCTTGCGGATTGTGGAAAGCTCCTTCGGCTTTTCAAAGGCCGCGGCTTTCACGTCCGCCAGCGTAATTCTTCCGTTTTCGCCGGAAGCTTCTATGGAAAGCAGTTCAAGCTTTTCTTTTTGGGCAACATTGAAAGCGGCGGGCGTTATCTTTTTGGAAAGATAGCCGGAGCTTTCAAGGTAGTTGCGAACGTCTTTTTCGGTAACTCTTCCGTTTTCGCCGCCTGTTCCTGTTATTTTGTTCAGGTCTATCAGGTAATCTTTAGCGAAATTCCTTGCTCTTGGGCTGGGTTTTGCTTTTGCGGCAGGAGTGCTGAATACTGGTTCCGGCGCTTTATATGCAGGCGCGTTTTGTGTCTCCACTTTAGGAGCGGCAGAAGCGGTTTTCGCCGCAGTTGGAGCGGCAGCTTTTGAGGCCTCCGTTTTCGTGGCGGGGGCTTTTATTTCATCTATTGCCGGAAGCGCTTCGCCGGGGTTTCCTATTACGGCGGCAGTGCACATGACGGGGACTTCTTTTCCCGCCGGCACTACTATTTTCAAGAGCGTTCCTTCGAACTGTGATTCCACTTCAAGGACAGCCTTGTCTGTTTCAACTTCAAAAAGTATATCGCCTTTTTTAATGGTGTCGCCTTCCTTGACGCGCCATTTTTCTATTTTGACAGTCTCTTCGGACTGACCGAGTTTCGGAATAGGTATTTTTGTAGCCATGTTTTGCGTCCTCTTCTTAGATAAGTTTCTTTGCCGCGTCTGTCATATCTTTAACGGACGGCAGGAAAGCCGCTTCGAGAGTATATGCCTGAGGGGCTATTCCGTTTTTGGCCCCGACTTTCAGGACGGGCGCATCGAGCTGGTCAAAACACGCAGCTGTTATCTGGGAAACTATTTCCCCAGTGAAACTGCCGATATCGACACACTGGCTTATTGCCACGCAACGGCCTGTTTTCCTGACAGAGGCGAAAACCGTTTCCCAGTCGAAGGGAACAAGTGTCCTCGGGTCGATTATCTCTACGCTTATGCCATCTTTTTCGAGTTCGTCCGCTGCCTTCATCGCGTCCGCTACGGCAGGGCCCCACACTACGAAAGTAATATCTTTACCTTCACGTATTATGTTTGCCTGACCGAACGGTATCAGATATTCTTCTTTCGGAACAACGCCTTTCACGTTGTAAAGCAGCTGACCTTCCACGAAAACAACGGGGTTGTCATCGCGTATGGCCGTCTTTATAAGGCCTTTTGCGTCATAGGGATTTGAGGGATATGCCACGTAAGTTCCGGGGATGTGCGCAAACATCGATTCCAACGACTGTGAATGCTGACCGCCGTAACCTTTTCCGCCGCCCACGCTACACCTTACAACGATTGGCACCTTTGTTGAAGCGCCTGTCATGTAATGCCATTTTGCGGCCTGGTTGGAAATCTGATCTGAAGCCATCAGCGCGAAATCCATGTACATGAGTTCGGCTATCGGCCTGTAACCCGTCATTGCCATGCCGACTGCCGTTCCGCAGATGCAGGCTTCCGAAATTGGGGTATTGAAAACTCTGTCGCGCCCGAAAGCTTCCAGCATGTTTTTGGAGAGCTTGAAAGCGCCGCCGTAATCAGAAACGTCTTCGCCGTAGAGTACGACACGGTTGTCGCGGAGCATTTCCTCCATGATGCCCTCTTTGATGGCATCCCTGTAATTTACGCGTCCTTCAGAATCGCGCTTTACTTCAGGGACTTTACCGACGAGATGCACTTTTTTATATTTTTCCGGGACTTCATTGCAGAAGCTGTCAGTGTACATGTATTTGATTACATCAACCGGGTCAGGGTCGGGAGAGTCAACGGCGCGGCGCGCGGCCCTGGCATTTCTGTCCGCCACTTTCTTTTCAATGGCGGCGACTTCTTTTTCAGAGAAAGCGCCGGAGTCGAGAATAGCCTGTCTGAAAGTTATCAGAGGGTCAATATGCTTCCAGCGTTCTTCCTCTTCCTTTGTGCGGTATTCGTTACGGGGATCGGAGAGGGAATGCCCGTAATAGCGGTATGTGTCGAGTTCGAGAAGAACAGGGCCTTTTCCTTCGGCGATTATTTTTTTAGCTCTCAGGATGGCATCACGTACAGCCATGACATCCATGCCGCATACGACTTCTGCGTGCATGTTGTTGTTCTTG
>MHBF01000047.1 GCA_001803225.1 Lentisphaerae bacterium GWF2_44_16
GGCCGAGTATTGAGGCGGCTTTGTTTTTATTGTTTTTTGCTTCGCGCATCGCGGCTTTTATTACGAGTTCTTCCGCCTTTGCCAGCGGCATTGCGGGAAAAGTGTTTTCATCGAGAGAGCCAGTCGTTTGAACATGGACAATTCCCGGTTGAGCTTCTGATTGTGACGGGGAGGATGAAACTGCCGCTGTCACCGCTTTGCTGAAACCGGAGGACGGGAAAAGTATTTCGGGATTGTCTATGATGTTTCCGGGGGAAAGGATACAGCCTCTTTCGACGACGTTCCTGAATTCACGTACATTGCCCGGCCAGGAATAGGCTTTGAGCGCGCTGACTGAGACAGGAGAAAAACCCTGTATGTTTTTCCCGAATTTTCTGGAAAAGAATTTAACGAAATGTTCCGCCAGGGCCTCTATGTCTTCTGTCCTGTCACGAAGCGGAGGGATTTCAACGGGTATCACGTTCAGGCGGTAAAAGAGGTCAAGCCTGAATTTGCTCTGTTCAACAAGCTTTTCCACGTTCTGATTGGTGGCGGCGATAATGGCGACATTGACTGATATGTCACCGGTGCTTCCGATTCTGCGGAATTTCTGTTCTTCAATTACTTTCAGGAGCTTGGCCTGGAGATTAAAGTCCATATCGCCTATTTCATCAAGGAACAGCGTACCGGTATCGGCCATCTCAAAAAGGCCTATCTTTTCTTCTTTGGCATCGGTGAAAGCGCCTTTTTTGTGTCCGAAGAGTTCGCTTTCTATAAGAGTGGCAGGGATAGCCGAACAGTTGACTTCGACGAAAGGCTTGTCGGCCCTGTTGCCCATTTTATGTATTGTTCTGGCAAGAAGGCCTTTTCCTGTGCCGCTTTCACCTTTTATCAGTACGCATGAAAAATCGCTTTTAGCTACCAGTTTTATCATATCAAGGGTTTTGAGCATTACCGGAGAACCCGCGATGACGTCTTCCATCTGCGAATAATCCGAGGAAGAGCCTCTTTTCGTAAGTTGTTTGAGGACTGTGACCTCCTTTGCCATGTTCAGATGCTTAAGGCCGTTCTGAATGGTTTTGAGGAGGAGGGGTTTTTCAACGGGCTTGGTGAGAAAATCGAAGGCCCCGAGACGCAGGCAGTCAACGGCTGTGGGTATGTCCCCGTGGGCGGTCATGAATATGACGAGCATTTCGGGGAAGCTTTTCTGCCATGCGGTAAGGAGTTCGCGCCCGTTTGTGTCGGGGAGCATCATGTCCAGAATGACGATATTGAAAGATTTCTTTGAAAGTATTTCATTGGCGGCCTTTCCGCTTTCGGCGGCGGCGGTATCATAACCTTCTTCTTTCAGTATATCCTGTACGGCGGTGCTTACCAGCAGGTTGTCTTCGACTATCAGAATCGCGGGTTTATTCATCGCATATTTCCTCTTTAGGCAGTTTCATGTTCACGGTAACGGAATTTTCCTTACTGTTATCTATAATTAGTTCCGAATCAGTTTCTTTGCAAATCCTGAATGCTATTGCCAGTCCTATGCCGTCATGTCTGCTTTGCGGGGTATTGAAAGGTTGAGGCGGCGAAAGCGGTATTTCAGAGGGTATGTTTTTCCCCTGATTGCTGATGGTAAAAGAAATCCGCGGGCCGTCAGTCCAGGCAAACTTAACAAGGCCGTTTGGGCCCGCGGCGGCGCCGGCGTTGAGGAGAAGTTCCCGCAGTACACTTATGAGCCAGGAGCCGTGACGGAAAACTACGGCAACTTCGGGGCCATTGAGTTCGAGAGAACACAACGGAAAATTTTTAACAAAGAAAGAGCGGAGTTCAGAAACTGTTTCAAAAAGGGATTTTCTCTGAGCATCGGGTAAATTGTCAAAAAGCATGTCCAGTCTGTCGGTGAAAGTCAGCAGGTTATCCAGTTCGGACTTGATAATATCGCATCTGCTACCGATCTGAGGGTGGGTTTTTGAGGTTGTTTCCGCTATTCTGTCTATGGTCATTTTCACGCCGGCGCAGAGATTTCTCAAGCGATGGCGCAAAACGCGGTCCATTTTTCGGAAGTCTATATTTCCTTCAGGGTATTTATTGGCGCCGTCAGTCATTTCTAAAATTTACTTCTTCTCTTCTTCTTTCTGATGTCCGACTATTTTGTTCATCTCTAAGATATGCATGGCGGCTTCTTCTTTCAAGAGGCGGTATTCATTTCTTGTCTCTTCCAGCTTCTTTTTTATGTCAGAAACTTCTTTCTTGACAGTACCGGAGCTTTTACTTAGCGCCATCATGTATATCTGATACATCTTGGCGACAAGGATTCTCCAGCAGAAGGCGATACCGGCGGCCGCTATATAGGCCAGGGATATTTTAAAAAAATCGGCGTATGGGACTTTGGGCATTTCCGGCACAATAAGGGTTGTTCCGGCAAGCACCAGCAGTGAAGGGTCTTTGAGTTTTGACTTATTAGCTTCAAAGAGATATTTCCAATCGTCGGGATTGCCGTAAACGTCTTTAAGAGCGCTGATTTTTTCAAGGCGGGCTTCGCGCTGAACGGTATAATATTTTATTTTGTAAGAAACGCCTTTCACTTCGGGGATAACCAGTTTGGTCCCGACGGGTATCATCTGGGTGGGGTCTTTGATCTGGGATTTGTTGGCAACGTAAATGGTATTCCAGTAGTCAGGGCTGTCGTAAACTTCGGGCAAGGCACTGATAACCTTGAGGTTTTCATCTTTTTTTACAATATAATATTTAATGTTTTCATCTTGTTTGAGGTTTGGGAAGCCTGCCTTCTCTATTTTGTCTTCAAGCTTCGCTATTTCCTGCTTGAACACCGGGTATTTTTCAAAAATGTTTTTGTCATAATGAAGATAACACGAAAAAGTAATTGCCGAGATAAGTACGCCGACACCGGCCAGTCTGGGGGATATCGCAAGAGTTATTATTACATAAAAAAGACTTGCTCCGACTGAAAAAGGAAGCGATTTGCCATAGGAATAGAAGGAAAGCGGTATCAGAAAAGTATTTGCGAGGACAACTGTCAGAGATATGAAATACCTTATATTGTTCTTCAGTACTATTATATTGGCAAGTGCGATTCCCAGAAGAATAAGGTTTACCGCCAGATAAAGCCAGAATGTTTCCTGGGTATTCCCGGTACCTCTGTTCTGTGAAAGAAAGAGGCAGCCCGCGATGAAAAAGAGTACCTGGTTTATCCAGTTCCCTGTCTGCCAATCGATTTTTTCCGGTATTATTTGCATTATCACACAGTCCGCCTGATATTGGGGTAATATATTTCCCATCTAACGGCAAACAATAAAATCCTTATATTTTTAATTTAAAAGTTTTTCCCGCAATGATATTCGCAGATAGTATGCCAATATGAATGGAGCTATAAACTGACTTTTTCCACATGTCCTATCCTGTAACCTAGAAAGCGGCTGGCCTGAACGTAAAAGTCTGACGCCATGTCAGTTACATAATAACGTTCTTCGCCTTTTTTCAAGTCTCCGGCAAGCAGCTTGTTTTCCTTTATGTATTCCGCGGCGAACTCCGCGCAGGCTATGGCACTGTCAATAATTTTGACCGGTTCGGGCATGAAAGTCCGGAGGTATTTTTTCAGGAGCGGGTAATGAGTGCAGCCCAGCAGGAGAAGATCGGGATGTTTTGAGAGAAGTTCTCCCAGGTAATGCTCTATGACACTGGCGGTTATGGGGCCTTCAGTCAGGCCTTCTTCGGCGAGCGGCACAAACAATGGGCATGCTATGCTTTTCACGGCTATTTCCGGCATGATTTTATGTATCTGCATCCTGTAGGCATCGCTGTTTACTGTGGCCCTTGTTCCTATTACAGCCACGTATTCGGGCTTTTCCCTTATGCAGGCGTTTACACCTGAAGTGAGCACGTCAAGAATGGGGACGCTTGTAAATTCGGATTTTAAATCCGAAATGGCGACCGCGGAAACCGTATTGCAGGCCACTATGATGGTTTTCACTCCTTTTTTGAGGAGAAACTTACAGTCTTCCGCTCCGAAGCGCTTTATGTTTTCCACCGATTTATTGCCGTAGGGCACTCTGGCGGAATCTCCGAGATACACGATATCCTCGTGGGGAAGGACAGAACGTAATGCCGCCACTACCGTTAGTCCGCCGAGCCCTGAATCAAATATTCCTATCGGCCGGTTATCTTTTTTCATATTCTGCTATCATTTTATTACGTGCGGAGAGGTATTTTCCCAGTTTTTCCAGCACTTTGATTTTTCTGGGTTCCAGCCTTCTTGCCTTATTTTCCTCAAGGAGGCCTTTTTCAACTGTATTTAAGAAATCATTAATAGCGGTTTTGTCAAGGGGTTGAGGCTTTGCGGCCCATTTGCGGAGAAAAATCTGTTCAGGCATCTCCGGCTCGCCTTTTTTACGGATTGAAACAGGCCGTGCGTGTGTGCCCCGCTGATATCCTTTAAGCCCTATTATCAGGCATTCATAATCAGTCTCCTCCTTATGGAGTCTGAGAAATTTGTACTCCATCACTTCGGAAGCTTCGCTCTGCTCCTGCTCCGGCTTGCTGAAGTGACATTTTCTGTCTGAAAAGTGTATGGATTTCTGAAAATTAGTATCCAGCTCGTTATTGAAAACGCGCCATTCGCGGAGTTTTCCATTCGCGTCCGGCCTGATGTCCCCGCCCAGCATCATGAGACACGCCAGATGTTCTTCTTTATGCGGACGGTCTGTAATATGTGAATGAGAACCGGTCAGCTCAAGTGAAATATGCAGGCTGTGAGGCGGTATGTCAAGGAACTTAACAGCCTCATTTATCAGGAGGGACATTCCCCACGGACAGTCAAAAAGCGGGCGGGAAAGGTCTCCGAGTATCTGATACCTGCCCAAAGCGTATTCAAAAAATCCTCTGTGCCGTCTCTGTCCAGCTAGAATTGTCCTGTGGGAATCAACATGTCCCCCGAGCCGCCAGGTACGCCTCAGCAGGTCAAAGTCAGTGAACCAGTAAAAGCTGTCGTAAACCTTATCCGCCCCGGGGGCCGCGTTTATCGCGTTTACTCCCAGGTAACTGAATTCCAATTCCGCCCCCAGAGGCGTCGGCGTTGAATACCATTTTCTTCTTATGAAACTCACAAGCTCTTTTATTTCTTTCTTATGATAAACAATATCCACTATATCAATGGCTATCCTGGCATAATCCCTGTAGCTTCTTCCGCTTACTATTTTATCAAGTTCCTTTTCCTCAAAAAGTTTATTTATCGCGGCTTTTTTCCCGTTGTAGTAAATGAAGCCCATGAGCACAGCCAGCCCGTGCCTGAAATACTGATGGGAGAGCCTTACCGCGTCAGGGAACTGATGCCTTATAAGTTCAACAAACTGATTGAATACTATATGCTGGCAGGCAAGGCGCATGTAATTTCCGGCATAAGGCAATACTTCCGGAGTTGTTTCAATAAGTTGGGACAGGTTTGGCGGTTTTGCATCTTCAAAAGCTTGTATCATTATGTAGTTGCATATGTAATTGCCCTCAAAATGAGACTGAATTATGCTGTCCGCCTCCGAGCTCATAAGCTCATGAAGTACGCGCCTGGTTATGTCGGGACGATCGGTGTCCATTTCCGCAAGAATACCGTCAATTTTCTTTTCTATGAACATCCCGAAGCGATCCTCGAAGGCGACTTCATTCCAGAACGATTCATTAAGCGCGCTGATATTCCCGATATATGTCATGCAGCGCTCTCTTTTTTCGCCGACCCTGACATAAACAGACCTTCTGAAGTAGAGATGCCCCTCGTCCTCGAAACTGTCAATCCGTTCGATTTCTTCTTTTGTGAGGTTTTTGAGGATGCGCCCGTTTGTCTTGGCATCATTTCTCTTCACGAGAAACGCGAAGCCGCCTTTAGGTACAATTCTCATATAGTGGTAAAGCACCGCGGGGACGTTTTCGACTTTTCGGTGAAGAAGGAGTTCTACGTGATGGTCATTCAGAAGCGTACCGTAAACGAAAAGATCGAACTTATCGTTATTACGCTGGTGTTTTCCTGATTTTTTTCTTTCCCCGTTTTTCTTTGGGACAGCACTGTTGTTCATTTCAGTTTACTTCCATGAGGACGGCGTCTTCATCGCAATGTTCTTTCTTGGGACAGACGGCGCAGTCGCTCCATATTTTTTCAGGAAAAAGGTCTTTTGAGACGAGTTTGAAGCCAAGCTTAAGAAAGAGTTTTGGCCTCAGTGTAAGCGCGAAAATCCGGCATTTACCCTTTTTTTCCAGAAGCTCCACTGTGGAACGCACGAGTTTCAGGCCTATTCCGTGGCCTGTGAATTCCGGCGGCACTGCCAGTGAGCGTATTTCGTAAAGTCCTGAATTGAAGTCTCTTATGGCCACGCATCCGGCAAACGTGCCCTTTATGTCGGCTATAAGGAAACTTGAAATATTTTCAAGTATGTTTTTTGATGAGCGCGGCAGCAGGAGTCGCTCAAGAGCGTAACGTTCAAGCACCAGTCGTATGCTTTCCACGTCTCTCTCTTCCGCTTTCCTGATTTTAAGGATTTCCAGCATTTCTTTTACCTGAAAATTGTTTTTTTATAAAAAAGCCCCGGGGTTTTCATGAAAAAGTCTATATGTATTTGTACAGCGGGATTTTATCTGAAAAGAGCTATTCTTCCTTGAAGAACGCTATATCACGATATTTTCTGTAACGCTGTTCCCTGAGGTCTTTTTCGGAAATACCCGAGAAATCAGCGAGGTTTTTCTTGAAAGCCTTTTTAAGGAGTTCAGCCGCGAGAGAGGGATTTTTATGGGCCCCTCCGAGAGGTTCCTCTATGATTTCATCAACTATATTCAGTTTTTTGAGATCTTTTGCCGAGAGCTTTAATGCCTCAGCCGCCTTTGCCGAAAACGCCCTGTCTTTCCACAAAATCGCCGCGCATCCTTCGGGCGTAATTACCGAATAATAGGCATTTTCCATGATCAGAATGCGGTTTCCGACTCCAATGCCCAACGCCCCGCCGCTTCCGCCTTCTCCTATGACCGCGGCGATAACAGGCACTGAAAGATTGAACATTTCCCGCAGATTCACTGCTATCGCTTCGCCTATATGACGTTCTTCGGACGCTATGCCCGGAAAGGCCCCCGGAGTGTCTATCATGGTAATTATCGGAATTTTAGCCTTGTCTGCCAGCATCATGAGCCTCAAAGCCTTGCGATAGCCTTCAGGGTGCGGGCAACCAAAATTCCTGAAAACATTTTCTTTGGTGTTTCTACCTTTTTGCGTACCGATAAGCATTACCGGCTGATTGTCCAGCTTGGCGAAACCGCCGACTATCGCCGGGTCGTCCGAATAACGCCTGTCACCGTGACATTCCAGAAAATCAGTAAATATAAGCGAAATATAATCAAGCACATAAGGACGATTCGGATGCCTTGCCAGCTGTACTCTCTGCCAGGGAGTGAGGGCCAAGTATATACTTTTCTTGGTCTCTTCCACCTTTTTCGTCAGCATGGCGATTTCTTCCGACATGTCAACTTTATTTGAGGCTCCCAATGATTTCCATTCGGCTAGTTTAGACTCAAGTTCCGCAATCGGTTTTTCAAATTCAAGTATTACGTCTGCCATAGTCCTCTCTTAATGTAAAAACTCCTATAAGATGATTTATGAAAGCCCTTCTGTCAAATTATTCTTCAATAATCACTTCAGTTTTATGAGGGATTATAGCGAAAAGCTCCTGAATATCCTCATTTTTCATCCTGACACAGCCATTGCTCCAGGATTTCCCGATACATTCGGGCCGCCAGGTGCCGTGTATTCCATAGCCTGTAAACTTGAAATTAGTTACTTCTGTCGGTTTTAGCGACATCCAACGAGTTCCCAGCTTATTTTCTTTATGCCCGAACGGATAAAGGCGTCCTTTGCAAAGCCAAGTCGGGTTTTTCATCTTTGAGGATATTTCGAAAGTTCCTACAGGCGTTCTGCCGTTTTCCCCAGTGCATATACCGTAAGTTTTATAAATTTCGTTTCCGTCGCAGAGGTGCAGTTTATGTTCTTTTTTGCTTATTTTTATTTTCCAGTTTCCCTTGTAAATGCGGATATTCTGCCCGGGTGTGAGCCTCAAGTCATTTTCATCCATCCCGTTGAACATTTGTATGGCTTCCGCCGTGGTCTTGAATTTTTCCGCGATTGAGGCGAGGGTGTCGTCTTCCTTCACCTCGTAGGATATTTTTTTATTTTCCGGTATATCGGGGCCGAAGAACGGTTTTCTTTCTTCTTCCGCCTTCTCTTCTTCCGGCGGACTGGGAGGCGTTATCGCGGGTTCCGGTTCCGCCGGGGTTTCAACTACATTTTTTTCCTGAACAGGCGGTGGCGGCGGCGGGAGATTTTTCTCTTCCGTTTTGACTATATGACTGGGCGGTATATTGAGCGAATATATCTGTATATGCTCACAGGAACAGATTAGCAAGAGTCCGATTGCGGGTAATATTTTTCCAGCCAATTTCCTGAACGGGATTTTCATTTTAATAATTTTTTTCAAGAAGCGCGTTTCCCGACGCCGTCTGAAGACTTTTTTCAGAGGGCGTGCGGGGGGATTTTTCTTACAGGGCCGATTTATAAATATTTATTACGTCATTGAGGTTCGGGACGCGCGGATTGGTGAAGCCGCAGGCATCCTTCATGGCGTTTTCGGCCATTGTTTTAAGGTCTTTTTCCTTGACGCCCTGGCTCTTCAGCCCTGAAGGTATCCCCACATCGTTGGAAAGCGTGATTATGGCGTCGATGGCGAGATCGGCGGCTTCTCTTGCGGAAAGGCCCTCAATATTTTCCCCGAGAACAATCGCTATATCGGCAAAACGTTCCATTTTCGAAATCAGATTGAACTTTTCGACATGTGGAAGAAGTATCGCGTTGCACATGCCGTGAGGCAGGTTGTAAAAACCTCCGAGCTGATGCGCCATCGCGTGAACGTATCCCAGACTGGCGTTGTTGAAGGCCATGCCCGCGAGAAATTCCGCATAGGCCATCGCGCTTCTGGCTTTCATGTCATTGCCGTTGGCGACGGCGGGACGGAGATTTTCGGCAATGAGTTCTATTGCTTCAATCGCGCAGGCGTCGGTGATGGGTGTGGCGATTGTGGAAACATACGCTTCAATCGCGTGAGTGAGCGCGTCCATGCCTGTGCATGCGGTCAGGAATGGAGGCATGCCCACCATCAGAAGCGGATCGTTTACGGCAAAATTGGGAGTCGCTCTCCAGTCGATAATCGCCATTTTTACATGGCGGCTGGTGTCGGTTATTATGCAGAAACGGGTCATTTCGCTTCCGGTCCCGGCGGTGGTGTTTACGGCAATGAAGGGAGGCATGGGTTTGGAGGTTTTGTCCACGCCTTCATAGTCATGGATTTTCCCCCCGTTTGAGGCCACTATGCCGATGGCTTTGCCGCAATCGTGCGCGCTTCCTCCTCCAAGGGTTATTATCATGTCGCATTTGTTTTTCTTGAATAACGCGAGTCCTTCTTCAACGTTTTTGTCAGTGGGGTTCGGGACTGCTTTGTCGAAAATTACAGGCTGGGTTTTGGTATCATTTTTGATTAGTTCGGCGATTTTGGAGCTCATTCCGGTTTTTGTCATTCCGGCATCGGTGCAGATGAATGTTTTTTTACAGCCAAGACTTTTAATCACCTGTCCAAGTTCTTTGTGGCAACCTTCTCCCATCAGCGAAACACACGGCATGAAAAAACGGCGTACCTGCTCTCCCATAAAAAACTCCTTCTTCATTTTGTAATTTTTGTTTCAGCCCTGTATTCACTTTAACCCGGAAATGAAAAATGAAAAATACAAAGGAGAAAAATTGTGGGAAAATCATAATTCCATCAGCACAGCTTTTGCGGCATTATCTAAAAATTAAATCATTTTAATCTTTTCCCTCGTCCTTAACCTGAGGTTCCTTTGTAGTCTTAAAGTATTTCATTTTGAAATTTTCGTCAAAGGTAACGGCTCCGTTATAAAGCATCGTAATTTTTCCATTAGGAATTGGTATTGTACCGCCTAATGTTCCTTTTTGTGAAAACTCTTCAACTTCGGCTATCTTAATGGATGCGCTGTCGTTGTAATGTTCCGTAACATTTGGTTCACGATGATATTCTGCATCAAGATATACGGTAAACCATTTAACGCCGTTAGCATCTATCCCACCCTGCCAATCTTCTATGGAAAGTGTTGTTTTATCATTTAGCGGGTCAACTGTTATTTGTATTTGTTTGTCCCGCTTTCTTTCCTCGGCATAGACCTTATAATATAGTTTTCCGTGTTTCACGAATGTAACCCCTTGCTGATGGTCATAATCTTTTGCATCGGGATTTACAATGGGCACGCTTTGAACGGCTGGTTCTTGCGCTTGCACGGTTTCTTTTATAGGCGGTAATGGTGCCGCTTCAACTAATTCATAGGGAACTTCAAAAGTTGCCGATGGGCGGTCCGGTGCAAAATAGATTTCCTGAATTTTCTTTTTTAATGCATCGTAATCAACTTTGATTCCCAAAAGCTTTCCATTTTCACCTTTAAGCCGTACACTTTTTAGAATTTTTTCAAACAAGTCGTTATCTTCTGTTACAAATCGGTCAAACATTTCCTGTCCATATTTCATTGTCGGCGATGTTGAGGTCATAAGCGTTATAACGACTGGCCCATCACATATATGTATAGCAATTTCTCTATATAATACAAATCTGTAGTTTATTTCACTATTAAGCTGAATCATTATACTATTTTGGGGATAGTCTTCATTACTTTTTTGAGCAACTGTTATTCTTGTTATTGGGAAATGGTCAATCAATCCAGAACCTACCCATTTTCGCCTGATTATATTAGAATACAAATCATCATAGGCAACTACAGGCGTTGGCATCTGCATTGATATTTCATTATTATTACCGAATTTATATTCCTTGTATGGCGTATTATCATATTCAAGTTGGTCTTTCCCGCCAACACAGGAAGACACGATGGGCAAACTCGCTATTGCGCAAATAATCTTGCAAATTGATATTACTTTCATTTTACGTCCTGCATTGGCTCCGTTTCAATCAATTCATAGGGGGTTTCAAACAAGTTTGAAGGTTTGTTCGGCTTAAAAGCGATTTCCTTCATCTTTTCTGCAAGTTTATCATAGTCAACTTTAATTTTATAAATCTTTCCATCATCACCTTTTACACGTACTGATTCAAGAACTTTTATGAATAGGGCATCATCTTCTGTGATATATCTATCAATATGCTCTTTGCCGTAAGAAGGGCAAGTTACTACATTTAGCATTATTGGCATGTTATTTATAATTACAACAAACTCTCTTGATAAAATATACCCGTTATCTACCGCAGTATTATATCTAATGTAAATCATATTTTTAACATCAATATTCTTATTTTTTATCACTTTCATACTTGAAATGGGAAAATAATCAATAAAACCACCCCCTACCCACTCTCGCCTGAGAAGATTAGAATAAAGACTTCCTCTTCCACTTAAAATAGGTATTGGAAGCAACATAGACAATTCATCATTTTCTCCGAAACTATATTTTTTGTACGGCGTATTCTCATATTCAAGCTGATCTTTCCCACCTATCCCAATGCAAGATGAATTTACCATTACACACACTGCACATGTGATTATTCTAAGCATTGATATTATTCTCATTTTGCATCCTTAAATTATCTAATTCTATTTTTAACTCTTTGTATTCTTCAGAAATATCTTTGTCATAAAATCGCTTCAAATCTTTTCCCGGAATTTCAAGCCATACCTCTCCTTGAGGCAGATCAACAGAATCCATTATATAATAAAATACTAAATTAAAATCGGCGCAATGTGAAACCCTCAATATTTTCAGGCATTTCTTCTCCGTAGGTATATCCTTCAAGGAAGGATATTTTACCATCTCTTATAAAAAGAACAAAGCCCATTGCGGTAAGCCCATTAATAATTGCCTCCACACAAGCATTTTCAGGCAAAACAGTGTTTAGTTGGGGTGAGGAACAAAGAGAAAGATCAGGAACTTCATAATTTGTATAAAAACCTGTTCCGGTAAATTCTCTTGACAATACCCGGGAATTGGCAAACTGCTTTCTAAGCAAAGTGTCTTCTTTTTGCAATATCAAATCAATTACGGCCTTTTCGAGAGCTTCTATTTTTATATATTTATTCATTTCAGTTTTTTCGAAAAAAGACAGGTTTTATCCTCAGAGTCAGATAAAAACGTTCTTCAGGGAAAATATAGTTTAGTGTTATGACATTATCATTTTCTTGATTCATCTTCTTTTTAAAAACAATCACTCTGATATGACTAATTCTTTTCCTGAAAATTTATATTTAAGTTTCAGCCCTGTATTCACTTTAACCCGGAAATGGAAAATGAAAAATACAAAGGAGAAAAATTGCGGGAAAATAATCAATATACCGAAAGCTGTGCTACTATCTGAAAATTACCATCTTATAAGATGTTCGCGGTAAGGTGTATTGTCTTTGGCTGGGGTGAATATGATATCCCGGTTCATTTCGGAGGGCGGTTTTCATGCTTGTCAATTTCCGCTTCTAATTCATCACAGAATTTCAGCAGATTTGCTCTTAAGCGCAGCTCCAGTCCCGGTAAATTTCCGACCGGCAGATAATCAGCCAGCTCTTTAATATCTTCTGAACTCAGTTCATTCAACGTCAAACGCAAGGTTTCTATAAGTTGTATAAAACTCATGAATCTTGGATTTTCATTACGTTTAGTTGATGATACTTTTTTCAGGCGCCAGGATAAAATTTCCAAGTCGGGCAAAACCTTTAAATAAGTATAATAAAAATTCATGTCATACAAATCACGCGCCAATTTTCTTTCGTTCCAGGCAGCAAGCTTATGCGCCATTGCCGCGCGGTAATCCATTATGTTGATTATTCGGCTCAACTGCCCGGTTCCGGAAGCTAAAGCGGAGGTCGAAATCGCAACCGCAGGACAAGTCTTCGCAACATTTATTTCAATCTGGGTCATGACACCGTTGCTCTCTACATGAATTCTCAGGCACTTTGAATTAAGATTATATTTATATTTCAAGCCTTCCTGTTCATCAAGGAGCGCGCAAATATCACCTGCAATATCTTTTTTTGAACTGAATGGGATGAAGATATAATCAAGGTCATTGGTAAAACGCGGGCAATCCAGCAGACGCAGGGCCATGCCGCCTTTTAAAATTGCGGATTGTGGAAACTTTTCGCCAAACAGATTAATGAGAAAAAGCATCAGGTCGTCTGTTGTTTTTATTTCAGGCATTTAAAACTCCATCCGCGAAAGCCACGAATTTTTTATTTTTATATAACAGCAAATACTGTTTTATTTTCCGTCGGTCAAGGACACTATAATCAATATCGGTGTAAATATCAAAACTGAATTTCATGCCTTTCTGATAATAATATAAAACATCAAGGAAGGCTTTTTCCGCTGTGGCGGTATTGACCCCGTTAGTGTTCTCATAACCAATGAACAGTTCAGGTTTAATACCGAAGTGTTCAATCCGGTATTCAGAGTTCTTATATACGCGGCTCTGGCCTTTTTTCACGGCCTGGATACGGTATTTCGGCACTGACCCGATAATTAGCTTCTTTGCCAAAACGCTTCCAAAACTGATATATGAATCGGCGCAGATGCGCTGGCTTAAAACCTGAATATCAAAATCTCCGCTCACATAAAACCCCCGGCAGAACAATTTGATTATAGAGGCTTCTTCCAGGAGTTTCAATGTTCGATATAAAACCGCCTTGTTCGCCGGGTTGATCAGATTTTTCAGCTCAGCTATGGAAAATACTCCGCCTTGTGAGGCAGAGAATCTCTGTAAACTTTGAGAAATTTTCAATACTGTTTTCATGCTTTTATAATAACACATAGTTTCGTATATTGCAACTATCTGTCATTATGTTTGTTCTTTTCTTAAATCGGAAGATGCAAGATATCAAACAGGAAATGCCTGCTGAAAAAGGAACTGTACGGTGAAAGAATTTAATTTTACCATCTTATAAGATGTTCGCGGTAAGGTGTACTGTCTTTAGCTGGGGTGAATATGATATCCCGGTTCATTTCTGAGGGCGATAAAGTGTCTCTGAACTTACAGATGTAATCCATGACTATATTTGCCGGATTAAAGAAATCTTTCGGTTCGGCCTCTATGAGTGGAAAATGGAAATTGTACTGTCTCAGTTTTCCCGCAAAGCGTAATTTCAGACGTTCGTCGCACTGCATTTTTGTCATAGTGACGAGGTAGATCAATATTTCCGTATTATAGCCGCCTGTTCCGGTAAGGGCAAGAGGATAGACCGGACGCTTGGAGCGAAAAGAGAGAATTAACGGCGCCGCTAAACCTTCTGAAACGATTTCTTCTTTTTTTTGTCCGTCTTTTGGATTGATGTTTGCCACTACAAAACACCAGCCATTGGATACATAGCGTTCAAAACTTGATTTGTCCTTATCGTCGAATTTGAAGTTCTGGATTTTAAGCCATGAAATCAGTTCTGTTGAATTATTTGATTTTACTACACGCACATCATATATGCCGACATGTTTTTCTGATATGATATCGATTCCGGCTCTAACTCCGGCCGTTGAAAACATGCCAAAGAACACGCCGGCTGTGAAACAGAGACAGAGACCATATACCGAAAAACGTGCAAGGGTGAAGGTCTTTTTCCTAAACCAGAAAGGAAGTGGAAGCGCAAATGAAATCAGACAGAATAGAAGAATAAGCAAAGAAGCGCCTCCTACTCCGTAAAAGAGGGTAAAGAAGACGATAGGGAAGATGCGCTTTACCTCTGGAAGCGAGTTAAAACTTAAATGTCTGAATAGCTTTTCTGCCAAATCGGCGCGCAGGCTTGCGATTTCCGGAACAGCCGGCACCGGGACTACCCAGCCCAGAGAAGCTTCGTTTTCTTTCTTTGGGATTTCATATCTGCTTTGAATGACAAGAGTTTCAGTCCCGTCTTTGAATATAATCAACGCGCGCTGATATGGAATTTTCGGAGGAACACTTTCACGCCAGTACATCTTCCCATCAGCTGTCAATTGGACAGCCGCACAAAGCATAAGTAATACAATAAAAATGTTTTTCTTCATATTCCCTTATTTTCCTCAGGGCTTTCTTTGTTTCCCTGCTTTTTAGTAAGGACATCTGCCCATGAAGGTCCATTACGCAAGAGAAGTATTCCCGCAATGAAAGGAACAAATGCATGTAATACTGAACTAAAAGAAACGTGGCTTTTCCAACTTCCGCCAGTTGTTGATATAATTGCTTTCAAAATGTTAAAAACCCAATATATAACATCCGGCATTTCGCGGATTGTATAAAAAAGGCCAGTAGCGACAAAAACGATTGTGTAACAATCTCGCAAAGACATCGCGCCGAATGAAACATCTTTTGGTATTTTTTTTGTCAGGAACGTGGCAAGCGGTAATGCGAATACCCAGAGCAAAATCATAACACTTGCAAATATTATAATGAAACAGAATACGAAAAGCAGCTCCATAAAATCATTTTTTACTCTAAACAAATAGACAAAGGAATTAATAAGGTTAATTAAAAAAGTCAGCGAAAGCAGACGCAAAAAAAGGGCAGCAATATTTTGAAGGTTCATAGTTGTTTCCTATATATTCACTTTTTACTGGCGATGCCGTTGAATTCTTCTTCGGCGCCTTTGCCTCCGATCATTGCTTCGGCCCTTGAAAATGCCATGAAAAGGAGGTCTTCTTTTACGGATTTCTTGAGTTTTGACTGGACTGCATCGGCTTGTTCAGGTGTCATTACGGAAGGGCCGTTGATTTCCGCCACTACAATCCAGCGGTTCTTTGTCAATCTCGCCTTGACAACCTGGGTGGAAAGAGACGAGAGCTTTTTGATTTGTTCCTTTGCCAGTTCCTGGAGTTTTCTCTCCTGCGGATCTATGTTTTCATGTGTCAACTCTAAAACGTTGGAACCGTCAGCTGTCAATTGGACAGCTGTCCCGAGAATGAGCAATGCAATAAAAATATTTTTCTTCATATCCTCCTCCGGGTATATCCTACATTCCATTCGGGCCTGCTTCGAATGACAGATGTTCTAATAAAATCTAAATTAAAATCGGCGCAATCTTCAACATCCGTTTCCCGCATATTAAAAATTAGCAGTTTTCAAGATAGGAAACGATAGTTCAAAACTGCTTCAATTAAATTTATTTTTTGTTTTATGTTCATTGTTAATATACTAACGCGAATTTATCAGTCAATGGGCTTTTGATTATTTTTCCGTATCCCTTGTTTTGATAAGTGGAAACATTTCGCGCAGTTGCTCAGGGGAATGCGTAAGCCGTGTACGATAAGTATATCATATTTACAGCAAGTTTTACCGCTAAAAAAGAGCGGGGGACAATCCGCTAACACAAAGCTTGCAGAAAAATAACGGATATTTTTGAAAAAGTATTAGATTTTACATGCAGAACAAGTATTCTTTAGCGTAATTTTTAATAAGTTTTTTTTAGTATAAAGAGGACAAAACACTTATGACGGCCAAGCGCCGCCGGAACTGGAGGTAAAGTAAATGGTCGAATTCAGGAACAAAATTCTTTTTGTGGGCTATGGTTCAGTAGCGCAGTGCACATTGCCGATGCTGGAAAAACTCATCAACGTCCCATTGCAGAATGTAACGGTAATGGACTTTGAAGACCAGTCGGGACTGCTGAAACCGTGGACTGAAAAAGGACTGCGTTTTGTCCGCGATAAAATAACTGAAAAAAACATGGGCAGCCTTCTCCCGAAATACCTGAAAGCAGGCGACCTCCTCATAGACCTCGCGTGGAACATCGACGCATGTGAATTACTTCAGTGGTGCCATGACAATGGCGTCCTCTACATAAATACTTCAGTTGAACTCTGGGACCCTTACTCCAACTCCGATAAAAAACATCCCGTCGAGCGCACCCTTTACTGGCGCCACATGAAGCTCCGCGAAATGACAGCGGGATGGAAGGAAAAAGGCGTTACAGCCGTAATAGAACACGGCGCGAATCCGGGACTCATCTCTCATTGGACAAAAAAGGGACTTATTGATATAGCCGAAAAAATGCTTGATGACAAAAAAGCATCCGGCGCTGACGCCGATGAAATAAAACAGTACATCAAAGACCGTTCGTTCAACCGCCTCGCGATGAAAACAGGCGTCAAAGTCATTCATTGCAGCGAACGCGACACTCAGGTTACAGATAAACCCAAAATGCCGGATGAATTCGTCAATACCTGGAGCATTGAAGGGCTCAGGGAAGAAGGCGTGGCAACTTCCGAACTCGGCTGGGGCACTCATGAAAAAGAACTTCCGCCATTTGCCTATCAGCATCAGGAAGGCCCCCAGAATCAGATATGCCTTGCCGCAATGGGCATAAACACCCTCGTCCGTTCATGGGTCCCGGATTATTGCATCAACGGCATGGTCATCAGACATGGAGAGGCTTTCACTATTTCAGACAAACTTACGGTATGGGAAAACGGCAAGGCCGTTTACCGTCCCACAATGCACTATGCGTACTGCCTCTGCGACAGCGCCATAGCCTCATTGAACGAATTCAAAGGCTACAATTACGAGCTACAGCCCAAACTGCGCATAATGAATGATGAAATAACAACAGGCGCGGACATTCTCGGCGCGCTCCTTATGGGACATCCGTATAATTCCTGGTGGACAGGCAGCCGTCTGACGATTGAAGAATCCAGAAGGCTCGTGCCGCATCAGAACGCCACTACAATGCAGGTCGCCATATCGGTACTCGCCGCTTCAATGTGGATGATTAAAAATCCGGCTATGGGCGTATGTATTCCCGATGATCTGCCGCACGACGAAATCCTTGCTGTTGCCAATCCGTATCTCGGCGACTCCTTATCGGTAGCGTCCGACTGGACGCCCCTCAAATACAGGAAAGAACTCTTCGCCGACTTTAAACAACAGAATATTGACACTCAGGACCCATGGCAATTCAAAAACTTCATGGTCAGCGTAGTATAACAACATAAAATCAGAAGGAGGGCCTTTAGATGCCTTCTCAATCAGAACTTTTGAAACTTGCTAAAACACACGGGACCCCGCTTTTTGTCATAGACCACAAGGCCCTCAGGCAAAACATCGCGGCTTTCAAAAAATATCTGCCGCGCGTACAGCCGTATTATGCGGTAAAGGCAAATTCCAACCCTGAAATAATCCAGACTCTTTATAAATCAGGCGCGAGTTTCGATGTCGCTTCCATGCCGGAATTTCTCATAGTCCATGAAAACATAAAAGACCTTACCGAGAAAGCCCGTCAGGATTATATCTGGGATAAAATAATCTACGCCAATCCCATAAAGGCGGAGGAAACCCTCAGAGAACTGGACAAATACAAACCGCTGATGACTTATGACAACTATGAAGAAATAAAGAAAATTAAGAAGTTTTCTCCCAATGCCGGTTTGGCATTGCGCCTGAAAGTGCCGAACACTGGGGCCATGGTTGAGTTGTCTTCCAAATTCGGCGCCGCACCGGGCGAAGCCGTTGATCTTATTGAAGCCGCTCACAAGACAGGCCTCATTGTCGAAGGCCTCAGTTTTCATGTGGGCAGCCAGTGCACCAATTTTGAAAATTATGTCCAGGCGCTCAATCTTGCGTCAAATATTTTCAAGGAAGCCAAAAGCAGAGGCTACACCTTGAAACTCCTTGATATCGGAGGCGGCTTCCCTGCCCCTTACGATGCAAATGTCGAGCCTTTCAAGCACCTTGCCAAGAAACTGAACGCCGAATTGAAAAGGCTCTTCCCGAAGGAAATCGAAATCCTCGCGGAACCCGGCCGTTTCATGGTGGCAACAGCGGCCACCCTCGTTGCAAAAGTAGTCGGCAAGGCAAAGCGCGACGGCAAAATATGTTATTACATCAATGACGGCGTTTATCACACATTTTCGGGAATAATTTTCGACCATTGCCACTATCATATCAAGGCGTTCAAGAAAGGCCCCCGCCATATTTCCGCGGTCTTCGGCCCGACATGCGACGCGCTGGATACCATATCACTTTCAGAAGAACTGCCTGACTTGAAACTGGGCGACCTGGTTTACAGTGAAAATATCGGCGCGTACAGCCACGCCTCATCAACATATTTCAACGGCTTCCCGCCCGCGAAAGTCGTCCATATAAATCAATAAAACTGCTATTTATTGATAGACATTGAATTCAGAGGAATATTTCAGAATATCCCTCTGAAAGAGTTTCAAGATGTATTTTCCGGGCTTCAAGCCTGTCAGCGGCAGATAATATTTCATATCCAACGTTGACATGGAAAACTTTTCAGAATGAACAGTTTTCCCTTCATCATCATTTATCTGAAGGTCAAGTTGTAAGCACCTTGACTGAGATATGCCGTTCGCTTCAATTTCAACTGGAATTTCAGTGTTCCCTGATTTCCTGATAAAGTGTGGATGTCTTACCGCTGTAAGAAACGCGTCTTTGAAAGAATACAGATAAGGACCGTCAATCAGAAAAGAGATATCAGTTTTATCAGGATAATAACTCTCAGGAACAATCATGTTTAAAGATGAGATTTCTTTCAACTTTGCTGATTTTACGTCCGTGAAAGGTATAGAAACCGGTATCCATTTATTTTCGGGATACTCACCTAACATCTCACTACCGAAAACTCGTTCATTTTTAAGATTTTTCCCTTCAAGAAACAAATAAGTGTAATCGTCAGCCACTTCGTCACGGTTTGAATAAAATTTCACACGGAAAAATAAACCGTCATGTCCTGAAAAATCTTTCGGACTATCAAATTTCCAGGAACAGCGCGGCCAGCCCACAGGATATTTTCCATTTTCAAATTCTCCATCATGAGCATAATCCACTGCGACATTGAAGAGCATAATTTCTCTGCCGAATTCCTTTTCAGAAACCCTGGAAACGGAACCTTCTTTAATCGGACTTGTCCATTTACTGTTATCCCCGATACCTGTCAGATTATATCCCTCGCTTATATCAGAATTCAAAACGGAAACTGATTTTTCTTTCGCGCTGTGCTCAAGGGAGGAGGATAAAACAGAATCTGTTTTCGAAGTATTATTCACCGCCGGATATTTTAATAACGCTTCTATCAGAGATGCCATTTGCCATCTCAGCGTAATAAAATCGGAACTCGTGAAGGAATTTTTATCATCATATATTTTCTCCGCGTTAAAGCTGTTCCATATTTCCTTCAATAACTTTTTTCCCTCCTCGACTTTCAAACGACATTCCTTTACACTTGAGTTTTCCCTTTGTGCGATAAAAAGTTGAAGAGTGTATATATATCTTCCGTCGTCATAGCCTTCCCTGAAACAATCCCAATACACGGCCGGAACAAATTCTCCATTTTCTGCTATTTTGTTTCCGCACGGGCTGCTTCTATCCTTCCTGAGGTAATCGAAATCAAAGAAAGGTTTCAGATTAGCCCTCCATGCCCATGGCATTAACATAGAATACCCGCTTTTCCACAGACCGAAACCGTAAGTCATTCTTCCAGCCCTGCTCATGACTTCCGGCCTTCTTATTTCTCCCGCTATGGGATTGGGGTAACACCAGTATTCCTTCTTCGCCGCCGCTATTTTTTCACATGGTACAGAGAATGGCTGTGAACACCACATGTCCACATATTTTTCATAGGTTTTGTATTCATAAACCCTCAGTTCCGGGTCTTTGGTTATAAACGTGCGGCATCCGGCGTTCTTGACAGCCTTGCAGGCTTTTGCCCCGAATTCCGCGGATTGGGTATCTATTTCGTCCGCAGGCGAATAAACAAATTCAGGCCAATTATTGCTTTTCCTTTTCTCCTCAAATTTTCTGACAAGTTCAGACAGATGAGAGTAAAATTTCTCATCCGGCATAACAGGGACTTTCCATTTTTTGAAATCCGATACTCCAGTATGTTTCATATATAAACTTCTTACGGCATGATCCATCAGTACAGGTACAAGCCTGTTTATGTCCGCCTTTGAAATCATATCAATTTCACGTCCCTCACCGGGAAAAAACAAGCAGTCATTCTTCTCGTCATATTCCAGTCTTATTGTGGGGGCCGTGTCAAATCCGTAGTCGCGCATTTTTGAGAACTCAAGCATGGCGGCTTTTTCCCAGAATTCTTTTTCTTCAGGAGATTTAGCAACGCTGTATTTTTTATACAGATCGACAGAGGTATATGCCGAAAAATGTTTTCGGGGATCTTTCAGGAGCTTAAAAGCAAAGACTCTGAACGTTACAGGAATAAGCAACTCCCCAAGTTCGTCTTTCAATTTTACCGTTCCTTTATAATCCCCGGCAATGCAATTCTCCGGGACTTTGACGGTAAACCAGTATCTCTGAGACTCCTTTGTCGGAAAACTGTTGAAACTGACTTTTTCAAGTAATTCCGGAACTCTCCGGTATGTCGTGCATGTCTGATTATAGTACGGGTAACGTATGTTCCAGTAAGTCAAAAGTCTCGTCTCAATGTTCATCGCCGGTATCACAGAGCTATTGTTCGCATGTTTCAAATCAGAAACGGAAACCTGCATTCTTCTGATATCCCGTACAGGATAAACGCTCAAGTTAAGGGGCTCAAACTCACCCAAAGTACCAAAGCCGTAAAGACTATCAATTCTTTCCGATTGCAATGGTTTTGTATTTGGATAAACTACATCTGTTATGGGTCTCGAAAAAACCATATATCCTCTCGCCTTTTCAGTTTCAGAAAGACCAGGTTCAGGATTATTTTCAATAAATGGAATTTCCTTAAAAGCTGAAGGAACAGGATATTGTTTCAACATTTCTTTATTCTCGGTATTCTGAGAATAACAGACCTCTGAAATCAAGCAAAAAAACATCATAACGTAACAGCTTTTTGGCAAAATCATTCCATCTCTCCTTTTTACTGCAATTTCGGATTCCAGAAACCGTCAACTGACGTAGGTATTTTTGTATCTCTATAAAATTCAGAATGACCATCAATAAACACAAAGTTGGCCCCGGCAAAATGGGTATCAAAAGGCTTCAAGCTTCCGCTGAGCCTGTAAACATAATAATATCCGGGATAAGAACCACCCTGCAGGGAAACACCGTTTGTACCTTGATCACCCCAAAAAACAGTTCCGGACGGTTTAAGCACTTGAGTGACTTTGGAAGTGCACCAGTCCACATCAGGCCTCAAATAACTATTTTGCCCATAAGTGAAATCCCAAGTGCCGGGATAATGTCTCAAAGGCCATTTCCTCGCGGACTCATTGCATATATAAATACTGCTTTTTCTGTACTGCGGCAAATCCGGAGCTTCCGGCATATTGAGATAAGGCAATAACTGGGCACACCATAAGTTCAATGGACTTTTTCCGGCAACGGTATCGGAATAAGTAAAATAATTATCCCAATCCATAAGATACAAATTACCCGCATGCCCAATATTTTTCAGATTGTTCATGCACTGTATCTGATATGATTTCTGCCGTACCTTACCCAATGACGGAAGCAAAATACTGGACAGGATGGCAATAATAGAAATCACAACGAGGAGCTCAATAAGCGTAAACCTGCATAACTCCAGAAAATATTTTTTCATATCAATACCTTTATTTAAGTCAGATACTGAACTTCATATATTTGTTTTTACAAGGGTTGTTGTCCGCAAGAAAAACTGTTTTTGTTTTAGCACTGCATATCATGGACCATTGTGTTTCCGAAACGTGAGGGCCGGCATGTCTGCACGGGGCCCAAGGCTCATGTGAGGAAAGAAGCGCCTTCAGGTCCTTCATGTTTTCAGGAGGTTTGCTCTCTTCGCGCCATTTCAGATAGCCGAAGCGGTATGTGGATATTTCTTTTCCTTTCGGCGTTCTGCCGTCGGAATTCTTTATGCACTCTGAAATATAATGATTTGTGGTATAAAGGAATTTCTGATTGTGCGCTCTCTCAATAAGAAGTGGAACAGCCGCTTCTATAACTAATGTATTTCCTGCGGCATCGCCTACAAGTATATTGAAACCCTTTCCTGAAAGATTGAATTCCCTGAGAGAATTTTTAAACTCTTCAATATTTTCAGAGTAACGCATGGCATGATACCCGGCAAGCCTTATATCTATATCGGAAGCGCATCTGGAAAAAGCCGAACCGACAGAACCGTGAGTATTCGCTAGCCCCGCCCCGTTCATTGCGTCAAGACCGCTCAGCCATCCGGCGTAAGTTACCTGTATCATTGGCAGACCATAGGCTTTATCCGGTACGCTTTTTCTTATGACAAAGGGATATTTTACTTTTTCACCCGGCGCGCCATCGTTATTTTTTGAAATAAGCACACCGTCCTCTTTTGAAATAAGTCCAACCGGAGTACATCTCTCAACTTTATCTACCGGGTTATTGTAATGATTGAGAAGCATTATCGCATCAAGTTTCTGCTCTGCCCCGTCCGCAATTCCTTTCAGTTCCTCGTACACATTGGGTAATAATTTTGAGAGTTTGTCTTTCAGATTACAGACAAATTTCTTATCCTCGACGATTCTCGGATTTATCCATTTATATGCCTCGCCTTTAAGCATCTTATCGATTTCACGTTTTGCCTGTTTTCCGTATTGAACACCCATATCATAGGGTTTGCCATGACATTCGACATACTTTACAGTTCCGCAGTCCTTCATAAAAAACTCCTCTTATTTAAGCTCAAGTATTTTAGATGCGCCCTGAATGAAAAATATCGTTCCCAGGTCCCTTATATGGTAGGGGCTCCGGTCTGTTCCATCGGGAGGAAGAACTTTTTCCAGTATCGCGCCTTTCAGATTTTTATCCTGCGGATTGACGAATTGCATCTTCATGCAATAATTGAGTGCCTTGGCAAGAGGCTCAAGAAATTCGTCAGTTCCGCTAATCTTCATCGCGTCGCAGAACATTGACATGGCGGCGGCTATTCCGGATGTGGCGTGTCCGAAAGAATCAGTACTGAAATCCAGATAGGTTCCTCTGATAAGACCTCCGTCTTTTCTCTGGGCTTTCACGTACCAGCGGCAGGAACGCAGAGCGCAATCGAGATATTTTTTTTCTCCGCACTCCTTATATGCCTGAAACATCGGATATCCCCACCAGTACGCATGGCGTGGATGGATAGTCCCGGTTTCTTTTCTGCACGGCACGTAATTCAGCCAGTTTCCTTCCGGATATTCATCTTTCAGAAGTCTGTCCGTGCTTTCAAAAAAAGCATCCCTGAAAATCGTTTTACCACTCAGTTTAAAAGCTTTCAGCAAGACTCCGTCTTCAAGTAATGGACGCCCTTCATGTCCTCCGTATGCCTTTTCAAGAAAAACTTTTTTCCCCGGGTCATAGAGATCTCTGTAAAGTCCCTTTCCTTTCAGCCATGCATGGGAAACAATCCATTCGGCGGCTTTCAGAAAAGTCTCTCTGTAAGCGTCATTCGTATATGCGTTCAGCAGAAGCAGTCCGTCCATGCATTCCATTATCGCTGAAGTATTGACTTTGTCGGGATGGTCTTCAAATGCCAGTATCAGCGATTCATCCGACGTCTCCCCCGGAATCGTGTTTGCCTTTATGAAATCGGCCCCGAGAACGGCGGCGTCAAGGAATTTCTTTTCATTCAGTATGGCGTACGCCATAGTTAAACTTTTGACGGCCTGTCCGCTATGCCAGACGGGACAGAAGAAAGACCATTTACTGTTTGCAACGGAATATTCGCCTTTCACCGCGCCTGTCCATTTTTTCTGGAGATGTCTTTTTTCTACGGGATCATTTTCGCTCTTAACCTGTGCTATATCCGAAATCCATTCGCAGGCAAGACGCAGGCGTTCTCTCAACTTTTCCTCATCAGTTCCGGACTGCTCCAATACCTTTTTGAAAAATTCTTTCATATATTCCATTCCTGATATTTATTTTGCTGTAGAATTTTTGAATTTATATGGCACGACCAGTTTTCTGACTTTGCCCTTTATCTGTCTCCTGTAAAAACTGTTATAAAGGAAGTCCCCGGCAGCCTTTCCAAAATCGTAAGAGCTCACTATTACGACAAAAGAAGCATTACCGATTCTTTCGTCATCGGTATAAATGCCAAGTTTCAAATCCGGTAAAGGATTCCCGATTTGAGAGAACGCAGTTTCGAGGATAGATGAAGTCACGTTCATTATTATAAGTCCATCCGGTTTAAGCAGACCTTTGAAAATATTTTTAATGGCAAAGGAAATAGTCCCTGTTTCTCTTGAAGGAAGTTTTTTGCACCAATTCGGATTTGATGTGAGCCTGGATGATTTCAACGCATCGCCAAGGCACCTGATCCTCTCTGCCGTCACCCATTTGCCGTCATCGAAATAAAGAAGGGCCAGACGCTCGCAGCCATGTTTTACAAAAGCCGAAATCATATCTTCAGCCGCGCGTTTTTCATCATGGTGTACAACAAAACCTTTTTCATTGAACACATGCGGTTCAACCAGCACAAGAGTGCTGCCGGTACTGTTTATTTCATCGATAAAAGCCTGTGATTTCGAGCGCATCAGCACAATCAGGTCAACCGGATTTTTCTTGATTCTGTCAATGAAATTTTTCTGTTGCGAGTTTCCTGTAACAGTAAAAGCGTTCACGGCAATCCCGCTTTTTTCCATAGCGGATTGAAGACCGTTCAGAAAGCCCATAAAATAAGAACTGGCGCTCATATCGTTTTTTTTCGCTTCGTCTGGCGTTTGTTCCACCACAAAGCAGACAGAGCTGAACCCGGAAGACTTGTTTTCCTTAGTTCGCACTATGCATTTGCGGCCAGGAGAACGGAGCAGAAGCCCCTCATCGGAACATTTCGCGAGGGCCCTCTGTATGACTACATGGCTCACAGGCCAGCGTTTTGCCAAATCCCTTACCGTAGGAATTTCATCACCGTCTTTCAAGCCGCCGGAGAAAACAAGATTTCTTATATGACTAGCTACTATGTCCGTTAAAGGAATTTTTCCTGTCTGCCCAATATCAAGATTGTAAATACAATTCATTATTGTTATCCTGTATCTATATAACAAGTATAACACTTTTAATTAAAAAGTCAATAGTCCTTCCGCTTTTTTCCCTACTTATTTTTACACGGTGTAGTTAAGAATTTTATAAATTTTGATGTTTGCGGTATTCGCGGGCTGTCTGACCGATGATTTTATTGAACATGCGGGAGAAATAATTGCTGTCGTTAAACCCGACCTGATAGCCGATCTCCGAGATACTCTGTTCCGTACTACGCAATAATCGGCAAGCATTGGCCATGCGGATTTGCAATAGATAGTCGATCGGCGAAGTCCCGGTAGCTTGCACGAACTGTCGCATAAACGCGCTTCGGCTCATTCCCACCTTGACAATGATTTCCTCCAACCGCAACTTCCGTGAGTAATTGGTATTGAGAAAATTGATGACCTTGCTGATATTCATGGCTGTTTCATGAGCGGCAGTGTGGTTATCCACATAGAAACGGCACAAATTACCGAGCAAAGCCATAAAATACCCCAGAAAACAGAGCCGGTAAGCGGGGTTCATCAGTTCGCTTTCGGTCTTCATCTGTTGCAATATAACTTTTACTGGCTCGAAATCGTCCGCGCCGATATGGAACGCCGGATAATAACGGTTGCTTTCGAAGAAATTGCTATTAATGGCGAACAAAGCATGGAAACCGGGCAGTTTGTTCATGTCGAGGATAGGCATCGGCAGACGGGATGGATCAAACAAGACGTTCATCAGTTCCAGATTATCAGCCTCGTCATAGGCATGAACGCCGCCGGGCGGTATGACCAGGACGTCACCACGTTCGATCGGACGGCTTTCAAAACTGGTGGTATGAATTCCCTTGCCGCTGAGTACCACCACAATCTCGACGAATTCATGGCTGTGCATGGCGGTAATGGGCTGCATTTCAAACTTGACCCGCAGGGGAAACGCCTCGTCGTTGCGAAACATCACATTTTTAGTTTTGACAATCATACGATCTCCGGCGAAGGGTTATTTTTATGTCTGAATATAAAAGCATTAAGTAAAAAATCTATCAGTCCGTTGCCAGTTTTTTTCTATTTTTGCCGCAATTGGGAAGATAATGCTATTGTTTGGGAATAAAGTTAAGGTTTATTTTTGTAAATGTAGTAAACTAATACATAGTTAGAGTCTGTCCGCATCCGAGAAGGAGGTGGAAATCGCTCAAAAACATCCATAAAGTTGGGTCAAGACATGGTAGGGAATGCTATACCGCAAGTCCAAGTGGAGTTCGAGGAAAACAGTCGGTATTGCCCTCATGAGAGGGAGGCGAAAAGCAAAACTGACTGTATATGGAAAAGAAGGAAATTGTAAAATGGAAAACTATTCATCCGAATGTAAACAAATGGCTTGTGAGAAAAGACAGAGGAGGAGCCGTGTGAGGGAAAACTTCATGCACGGGTTGTTCGATGAGGTGAGTCCGATGAGACGCAAAAGATTGCGGCGGAAAGGGTTTACTTTAATCGAACTCCTCGTTGTGATTTCGATAATAGCAATTCTGGCAGGCCTTTTGCTGCCGATGCTTAGTAAAATAAGGGATAAAGCTAAAGCCATAAGTTGCGTAAGTAACCATAAACAAGTCGGCTTAGGCCTTGATATGTACATGAATGATAATAATTCATATGTGCCACCGTATTTAGCCGGTTATCCATTTTATACTAACAGTAAACAAGTTTGGTCAGCAGCACTCATAGAATATGAGTATAGCAATATTAATGTGATGAACTGTCCTGCTCTAGTTAGAACAAATTACCCTAAAACAGCGTGCACTTACATTGGTATAGTAATATCCGGGGGAGTTGCGGGCAGAATAAGTAACACTGATACAGATACTTGTAAAAGAGAGAGGAGCCAAAAACCATCAACAGTATATTTAGCTATGGATGGAGTTTTATATGGTCTGCCTAATCCGTCGGATGGAACATTTTACGTCAGGGGTGTTCCGAATTCCAGTATGAAGTATGCTCCTTCTCCCAGGCACAATAACAGTCTGAATATACTTTATTTGGATGGACACGTTACTCCTAAAATGAGCAAAATGGAATATTACGGGAATTACCCTAATAATGTATATTACGATTTGGGTAATGGCGGCGACGCATGGACTGGTGGCATTACCTATCAGGCTAGATCTTATGAATTATGAAAATTTTTAGTTTTTTTTAAGGATAAAAAAACTTTTAGTGATTACCGGAAAAGTAGTTCGAGAAAAAGAGAAATTTTAGTTTAGATAAAGTAAAATTAAAAAATATTGCACCCGCCGCGCCGGAGGAGTGGGAGGAAAATGAAATGGCTACCAAAATCCATAACGTAAAGACCAAAAAAGGGACGAGCAAAATGAAAATGTTGAAAACCCAAATCTTTTTAATATTTGCCCTGTTCACGGGCACATTGCATGCGGCAGATTTTCGTAACGTCGAATTGCACCGGGGGCAGGCAGGAGTTGTGATCGTAACCGCCGAAGAGCCGACTCCGACGGTGTTGTTCGCCGTCAAAGAACTCAAAAACGCACTGAAAAAAACACTTGACATTGATGCCTCCATTTATTCAGAGAAAGAACAGCCAGCCAATGCGTCATACTGTTTTCTGGTCGGACCGGGTAAGTCAAACCAGCTTCCCACAGGTTTGGCGTATGACCATTTCATCATCAAGACGCTGGATGAACGGACTCTTCAATTAGCCGGTTGCGATGATCAACGGGATCCGCTTGCCACCTACTTTCTTGCCCGTACTGGAACGCTCTACGCAGTTTACCATTTCATGCGCAACAAGCTTGGCATTCGAATGTTATGGCCAGGAGAGGGAGGGATCGTTTATTCTTGTCTTGATTCACTTCAGCTCAATAACATTGATCTGTCCGATGGGCCAAAGTTACTGATGCGAAGCTCCTATTACGGTTACGGTAAGCATTATAGCAAAGAGTCGCTTCAAGCCGCAGTGCGTTGGGGACGCTTTAACGGTTTAGGGTGTACCAAACTTGGGACTTTTTCCCATGCATCTGCCAGGGTGGTCGGCACGAAACTTTTTAAGACTCATCCCGAATACTATGCGCTTGTAAACGGGATCCGTAAAGCGCCTCCGGTCAGTGGCCGTTCCCGCTGGAAGCTCTGCCATTCCAATCCCGACCTGCCGGGGCTTTTTACTGACTGGGGAATCAAGCACCCGGTCTATGAGGACTTCTTTTCGGCTGATGCCAATGACGGCAGTGGTTGGTGCGAATGTGCTGCCTGCAAAGCTCTTGATGGCGGTCAGGTCTCACGTTTCACCAACATGGGAGAGAAGCTTTGTGTCTCAGGTCGTATGTTCACACTGGCCAACCGAATTGCCGCCGAGCTCCGTCGTCGAAATTCTCCCAAAGAAGTAGCACTTCACGCATATGGCCTTTACACTGACCCGCCGGAACATATTGCAAAGCTGGACGACAAGGTAATCATCGCTATCGCCAAAGGTATTCCGTGGTGTTATGTGCCGTCCGATGCCATCCACTTCAACGAACTCATGGAACTCTGGAGCAAAAAGACTGAGAAGTTGGTACTCCGGGATTATCCCGGCAGTGGACGAGGAATGGTTATTTACCCCTATCCACATCTAGTCGATTCCGTAATCAAAAGTCTTTATCACACATTCAAAAATTTTCAGGGCATTACCAATTGCGGTGACGACGCCCGGGCCTATGCTCTCTGGGGGCCAACGCAATATGTCTACGCCCGGCTGTTATGGAATCCGGAAGCATCTCTTGAAAAGATTCTCGACGAATACTACGCAGCGGGTTGGCCCATATCGCAAAAATATATCCGTGCCTACTACGACTACTTCGAAAAGCGTTCTGCCGAAATCAAAAAGACTGGCGGAAACTATTGGCCAGCCAACCTCCTCGGTTCGGTTGCGATCATGTCGCCCGAAGCGATTGCCCACGGGAAACAACTTCTTGACCAAGCCGCTAGGGTGGCCAAAGGCAATCCCGCTGAACTTGCCCGTATAGAATTTATCAGCGTTGGACTCGAAGCTGCGGAAATCGACTGCGAGTATTACAAGGCATTGATCCGCGCCGGTGCAATTACGAACATATGCCAGGCCGATCAGAACGGGGACAGGAAAACGCTTCTGGAAGAGGCGATAAAGGCAATTGAAAAGCGCAAGGCTTTCATGACCTGCTATCGGAATCACGAAGGGATTCCCTCTGCACCGTTCGATAAGATAGGTGATAATCTTTCTTGGGAACAAAGCGTAAATAATCTTTACGATAGCTTGTGCCGTCCGCCTCCGGCAGACCAGATTTCACTGCTCGACGGCTGGAAGTTCAGTACTGACATTCCCGGTTTGATGGAACACTTTGCCTCGCCGAATTTCGATACTTCGAAGTGGACTTCCATCACCACTGGCACCAGTTGGGAAAAGCAGGGGTTTGGGACCGAAAAATATCCGATGACTGGAGGTTATGACGGATGGGGCTTTTATCGCCGGAGTGTCGAGGTCCCGGTAAACTGGAAAAACGGTCGAATCATCCTCGTGCTGGGAGCCGTGGACGAAAGCTATCGGCTTTTCTGTGATGGAAAGCTCGTCGCAAAATACACATGGGACGCGAAGAAAGAACCAAATGGATGGATTACCGAACGTCGATTCGATCTTACGAATATGTTGACGCCGGGAAAACACCTGATTGCGGTCGCGGTTCATGATTCTGGTGGCGCCGGTGGCATCTGGCGTCCCGCATCCCTGTGTCTTGAACGTCCCTGAACCTGCTGATCATGACTCGTATCGGGCCTGACTCCGCTTAATTTCTCATAACTGACTATTTATATCTCGGGGCAAAGCTCATGAGGCAGTTCATTCTTGCCCCGCAATTTTTTCAGTTCAATTTGAAGCATCAGAACAAGATTTGCGACATTAACTATTCTTTGCTTATGACAAAGACGCAGTTCTGCGCGAAAAGGTTAGGCCATATTCCAGCGAAAATGTCAAAGGTCGAGCCGGTGGGGATTTCCATGTCGATTTTCAACTTTCTTTCACTGCATAATTCCCTGAAATCCCTTATTGTCGCCAGATGGATGTTGGGAGTGTTGTACCAGGGATGGGGGATTGTTTTCGTCTCCGGCATTTTTCCTCTGAGAAGCAACTGAAAGCGGGCCATGAAATAGCCGATGTTGATAAAGCTGATGATGCCTTTTTTGCCGACACGCACCATTTCGCTCATTACCAGATCGGGATTTTTCAGTGCCTGAAGCGTCTGGCTCAGGACTACGAAATCAAAGGAATTATCCGCAAAAAGACTGAGTCCCTCATTCAAATCGCAATGGATTACGTTGATACCGCCTTCGACGCTTTCGAGTATTTTGGATTGTGAAATTTCCACGCCCAGGCCTCTGACGTTTTTTTCATGTTTCAACAGTCTGAGGAGCGTTCCCTCGCCGCAGCCGAGGTCAAGTATCCGTACGTCTTTCGGAATTATGTCAGCGATTATGACAAGGTCGCTCCGGCGGGATAGGTTCTGTCTGAGTTTTTCAACCATTCAGCGCCTCCATGTACTGGTTATGGGTGAAATCTGAAATCAGTCTGCCCAGGGTATCGACTTCCAGCAGGAACGCGTCATGGCCGTAACTTGAGCTTATATCACAGTAAGTAGCGTCTTTTCCATTATTGAGGAGGGCGGTTATTATGTCTTTTGACTGATATGTGGGGAAAAGCCAGTCGCTTGTG
>MHBF01000048.1:0-522 GCA_001803225.1 Lentisphaerae bacterium GWF2_44_16
TGGAGCAGGAGGTGGAAGGAGCGGCCCCATTTTTAAAATGTTATGAAAATGGCGAGCAGAGATATGAATGGTATATGATATTTTATTCCTTGCGGACATTGATGCTTGGTGGAAAAGTCTTAAATGAAAAACGTTATTCCGAAGCTACAATAAAATATATGGATAATTACATTTCAGAACAGCTTCCCAATGGCGGTTTTACTTCCAATTACAGACAGACGCCGACTGAAAAACTCAGTAAAAAAGAGTTTCATGAGATTCTTCGTTCCGGAAAAGTGAATATAGCCGATGCCGGGTCTAATGTTCTTGGTCTGATACAGGCTTTGTCATTTCTCGATGCCGGAAAAAAGAAGAAATACATTGAAGCGGTTAGAAGGTGGTTTGATGACTGGGCGGCAATATGGCAGTTGAAGGACGGATGCGGGAACGGCATATGGGTAGGGCATAAACTTAACTCGGCATACACAATGGCAATGGCAAATATCTCCAGCGCGTATTCAGCTTTCGGTATAGATACTGGTG
>MHBF01000048.1:538-5448 GCA_001803225.1 Lentisphaerae bacterium GWF2_44_16
AAACGCGGAGCGGCTGATGGCTTTTCAGACAACCCAGTGGCTTCCTGACGGGCGGCCTCTTAATTTGTCCTGTTACCCTCTGCCAGGAGTGAATATAGTGGAAGATTATTCGCGCATATTTTATCTTCTTGAAGGTATGTGCTGGACACATTTCGCTTCGAAAAATAAAGAAGTTAAAGACGCGATCGCGAAACGTCTGAAAGAATGGATATTCGGAGAAATGGGGATACTTTCTCAATGGCGGAGTTCATGGTTTAATTTTAACTGTACTGCCCAACCGCCTGCCGCCATGCAAAATACCTCTGTCAATTTCGATTCCATTTATAATAAGTCCCCTCAGCGTAATCCGGCGGATGATATACCGTCTTCCAGACTTGGAATTCGTTTAGGTTGGGAACTGGCAAAATCCAATGGAATAATTCACGCGCTCCAGTATTACCTCGACAATATTGATGACAATCTTGTTCTGAGAGAAAAGGTTGATCTCGGAATTAAATTTCTCAGCCATCCCCTTAAATCTCGAATGAGCGGTGTTGCTTCGGAGTCAGAGGAATCCTACGGAGCATTTGCCGTGCAGGCAACCGGCTTTGCGGGTTTGTCTCTGGCGCAGGCTGTAAAAAAGAATATTGTTTTTGAGTTATAAAAGGAAGAAATAGATGAAAATAATGAATATTTCAGCGTTGAAAAAACAATCGGCGGCATCATTGAAAGAATTGAAAGAGTATGCGGAACATTATTGCAGGCATGAATTCAATATACTCGGCAGCGGATGGAAGAAAGTCTTTTACGGAATGAACGTGGACGGCTTTGAAGGGAAAAATTACGCCCCTGAATTCAGCTATGAAAAGCTCCTGAAAGAAATTCCGGAAAACTTAATTAATGAACATAAAAAGTTGATGGGGTTTGCAAAAAAAATCCGGAAAAATTATATTCCGATAGACTGGCAGATTGATTTCAAATCCGGCTTCCGTTTTAACGCCGGAGTTCATCATACTCAGTTGAAATACGGTGTCATAGAGGGTGTGGACGCGAAAGTTTCCGCAGACCTCGGCAGGGGATATCAGTTTGTCGTTCTCGCCAAAGCGTATCGCGCGACAGGAGAGAAAAAATACAGAAACGAGTGCATCGCTCAACTCCTAGACTGGATAGCGTCGAACCCCTATGAACACGGGGCCGGATGGCGCGCGTGCATGAATGTCTCCATAAGGGCCGCCAATCTTGTCGCCGCAGTCGATATCCTTGGACTTGATGATGAAAAAGAACTTCTGGATCTAATAAGAAATTCATTTATTCAGCATGGCAAATTCATAATGGAAAACCTTGAATATCCGCAGAATAATTTTCATCCGAATCATTTCATAGCCAATCTTGCAGGGCTTCTGATGATAGCGGCATACATAAAAGATTGGCATAAGGAAGCTGTCACATGGTATGATTTTGCGCTTAAAACACTTTCAGGCGAAATATTGAATCAAAGTCTTCCCGACGGAGCGAATTATGAAGGAGCGACTTCATATCACGGGCTTGTCATGGAGATGCTGATAATATCTATTGTTTTTGCCGCCGTCGCTGATGCTGCTAAAAAGCCGGCCGCAGTGCGTGGATGGCTCGAAAAAAATATCGGCAAAAAAGAAGCGGCGCGCCTGAAAGACATGTTCGGAGTATTGCGTCATATCACACAGCCCGATGGAAAAATCCCTCTGATAGGCGACAATGACAGCGGACGTTTTGTTCTTCTCGAAGGCGGCGCGTGTGTTCCGGCGCGCGACTGGCGTTTCCTTCTTGTGCTTGGCAGTGTCCTTTATGAGGACGGCTCATTATATCCGGAGAACTTCTGCGATTCCCAGACGGCCAGACTTCTCCTGGATGTGAAAAGTAACAGCAAGCATGGCGCTCAATATCCGTTAAGCAAGGCATATAAGGATGTCGGTTATTATATAATGAGAAATAAAAAAGATTATATGCTCATTAACTGCGGACCTGTCGGCACGGACGGGAAAGGCGGTCATGCCCATAATGACAAACTGGCTTTTACATTGATGCTTGACGGACTGGACATTTTTGTCGACCCCGGCATTTATACATATACAGCGAGCCAGTATTTCAGAAACTCATACCGTTCCGTGAAGGCCCATAATGCGCTCTGTCTTGGCGGTGAGGAACAGAACCGCTGGGGTTTAGCTAACCCATGGTGGGGCGTTCTGGAAGAGTCAAAATGCGAATGCCTGAAATGGAAAACATCAGATGCAAAAGATATCTTTGCGGGTAGTCATCATGCCTATGAGAGACTTGAAAACGGCGCGACGCATCAGCGTACTATTGAGTGGAAAAAATCAGCGAATGAAATTACAGTCCTTGATGAACTGCTTAACGCAAAGGGGAAACTGCCTGCTTCCGAACTCGGTTTCATGTTGCATAATGATTGCGTGATTACTCTCTACAGCGAAAAGGAAATCCATCTGTGCCGCGAAAATGTGGAAGTAAAAATGATATCCGATAACGGCTGCTGGAAAACGGAACCCGCCTTCCTTTCCCTTGAATACGGAACAAAGGTATATTCCCAGAGATTAGTTTTGAAACTTGAAGGAAGCGTCATGAGAAATCATATTAATATTCAATTTTAAATTTTGAGGTAATATGAGAAAACGCAGGATAGGGACGATTGCGCTTAGGAAAACGGATACTTCTGTAGACCCGGAGAACAGAGTTAAAGACAGAAAAGAACGTTTTGACGAAGCGGGACCTTTCATTGATGAGGCAGGAAAACAGCAAGTGGATTTTCTCTGCCTCCCTGAAATATTTTCTGTTCACGGTATGACGGGAAAGCCTGAAGATATGGCGGAAACCGTTCCCGACGGTCCGAGTTCAGATTTTTGTTCAAATATGGCGAGGAAGCATAAGCTTAATATCATTACATCTATAATCAGGGAGCATAAAGGTAATATTTATAATACGGCCCTTATTTTTGACCGTAAGGGGAAGCTTGCCGGAACTTATGACAAAGTACACCCCGCGCCCGGAGAAAAAACAGTGCCGGGCAATGAGTTTCCCGTCTATATGGTTGACGGCGTGAAAATAGGGATGCAGATTTGCTATGACCTGAATATGCCTGAAGGATGCCGTATTCTCGCATTGAAAGGCGCTGAAATTATTTTCTGGCCGACTATGTGGACAGGGCCTTCACAGCATTTTATAGACTGTACAATGAGAACGAGAGCGATGGAAAATTATCTTACGCTTGTCGCCAGCGGCTATGTATGCTACACTCCGAAATTCAAGAGCCTCGCGCCTACAGCTATTGTATCATGGGATGGTTTCATACTGGCCCAGACTGGCACGAGAACTGGTCTTGCAACCGCGGAGATAGATCTTGACGAGAAAAAGATTCTTCAGGGCGACAGAGACACCGCTTTTTCTAAAAGACGTCCTGATGTATATGGCGAACTGACAAGAACAGAAAGCATCTGAAAAGAGCTTATCTTTTTTTGCAGGCCCATTCGGTGAATGACTGGACTATCATATAGAAGGCTGGAATTACAATAGTTCCCACTATGCCCGCTATCAGCATTCCGCCAAAAACGGCTGTGCCCAGTGAACGGCGGCTTGCGGCCCCCGCGCCCATTGCCACGACTAGAGGAATAACGCCCAGTATGAAAGACGCGGCTGTCATGCAGACGGCCCTGAAACGGAGCCTTGCCGCGAATATCGCTGAGTCAAATATGCTTTTTCCGGCGGCATGTTGTTCCATGGCGAATTCAACAATCAGAATCGCTGTTTTTGCCGCGAGGCCTATGAGAAGCACGAAGCCAATCTGCGTATAGATGTTATTATCAAGTCCTGCCGCCCACAACGCCATAAGCGCTCCGAAAAACGCGATGGGAACGGAAAAGATTACGGCGAAAGGAATCGTCCAGCTTTCATACTGGGCTACAAGGAAGAGATAGACGAAAACAATGGATAGCGCGAAGATGAGAGCGACCTTGCTTCCGGCGAGAATTTCCTGATAGGACATGCCGGTCCATTCAAAGCTCATGCCGTCGGGAAGTGTTTCTTTAGCCAGGCGCTCCATTATTTTTATGGCTTCGCCTGAACTGCGTCCGGGAGCGGTGTTGCCTGTTATGGTGGCAGAAGAAAAGAGATTGTATCTTTTCATAATGCGTGGAGCAAAGATTGTTTGTACTGAGAGTATGGTCTCAAGCGGGACCATGTCGCCTTTACTGTTGCGGACATGTAGTTTTGTTATGTCCTGGGCGAAGCGCCTGTAATCCTTTTCTGCCTGTATCCTTACCTGATAGACCTTGCCGAATTTATTGAAATCGTTGATGTACATGGAACCCATGCTTGCCTGAAGGGAGGTGAAGACATCAGAAAGGTTTATTCCAAGTTTTTTGACTTTTTCCCTGTCTATTTCAAGATAGAGCTGAGGGACATTGGCGCGGAAGGTACTGTAAACGCCCGCAAGTTCCGGTTGTTTATTGGCGTTTATAATGAGGGCGCCCATCGCGGCGGCCAAGTCCTGCGGATCGTCAGATTTTATATTCTGAAGAACAAATTCAAAGCCTCCGGTTGTGCCGAGTCCGGGGATTGAAGGAAGGCTGAATGGTATTATCAGGGCCGATGGTATTACGGAAAGACGCGCGTCCAGTTCAGCCAGTATTGCGTCCTGCTGGAGATGAGGGGCTTTTCTTTTTTCCCAATCGTCAAGCACCACAATTACCAGGGCGGAATTTGATGAGGTCCCGCTGTCAAGCATGCTGTAGCCGGTGATGGACATGACATCCGCTACGCCGGGAATGTCTTTTACCATTTTAGATACCATGGAGACAACCTTTTCGGTCCTTGGAATGGCCGCGCTGTCCGGCAGCTGGATTTCTATCATGAGATAGCCCTGATCTTCCACTGGGACAAAG
>MHBF01000049.1:0-142 GCA_001803225.1 Lentisphaerae bacterium GWF2_44_16
CGCCGATTACAACTGGAATTTCAAACGGGACAGTCAGCTTCCTCTGGGCGAGTGGCGCAGGCGTTATCTCAACAATGTAAATGCCCTTTACAACTTCCCCGAAAGGCGCACCGCTTATCAACTCGTGTTTAAAACAATCGAC
>MHBF01000049.1:154-1091 GCA_001803225.1 Lentisphaerae bacterium GWF2_44_16
GCAAACGCAAGTACGAAAGAGTGCTTCGGCGATCCCCAATCCGCCCCTTTAATCAACATGGAAACAAAAGAAATTGCCTTTATTCCGGTATCATTCGCCAAGGCCGGAGAAAATGACCTTGTCGCGGCAACGCCTGAAAAGCCCGAAATTTCTGTCAAGCTTGACAGAACGGCAAAAGGCTTTTTTATTCTCCAGGCTGCATATGTGCCCAAGGATAAGAAAAAAACTTTAAAAGGAAAAAATCTCAAGTATCTTTATGGCGTCCCTGTCGGAGAAATAAGGATTGAATATGAAGAGGGGCCGACTGAAATACTGCCCCTGAGAATGGGATTTAACACCAATGATATCATCCCTGTCCCAAGTACGCGTTTCATGCAGGGAACAAGATACACTCATGATATTAAAACGGCAGGCGCTTCAAATGCCGCCCTCTATATGATAGAATGGGCGAATCCCTATCCGGCAAGAAAAATAAAACAGCTGACTCTGAAGCGTTATGACAATGACGCGGTGCCTGTGATTTTCACTGTAACATCATATTAAAAGGCTTGAAAAAAATGAAAAAGAAATCGAGAACCCAAAATAGGGAATTTACTCTTCTTGAGCTCCTCATCGTGATAGCGATAATAGCGATATTGGCGGCCATGCTTCTTCCCGCTTTGCAAAAGACCCGGGAACTCACCAAAAGGGCATCATGCGCAAGTAATCTCAAGCAAGTCGGGCTTGCCACATTGACATACGCGTCTGACTACAACGATTTGCTGCCGTCGTACGGCAAAGTTTTCTCCACGCCTTTGTCCACAGCTACTTATTGGTTTGCAGAGATAAGCTACACGTATCTGAACAACCATAAACCTGCGACAGCCACCAGCAGGGACGGCGCTTTCGTATGCCCCTCAGACCCAGCTCCCGGATGGAATGGCGGCGTGAAAATTTC
>MHBF01000049.1:1098-5440 GCA_001803225.1 Lentisphaerae bacterium GWF2_44_16
ATAAATTTCTACATTCTGCCTAATACATCATATCGGGGCGGCAACGGAATCAAATTATCCTTCATAAGACAACCGTCTTCTGTTATACTCGAAGGAGATGCGGGAGTCGATACTCGCCGTTGGTTAAGCTCATCAACTGGAGGCAATCCAATTGACTACCGCCATTTGAACGGGGCCAATATTGTTTTCATCGACGGGCATTGCTATTGTGAGAAGTACGCGCTGCCCGAGCCTTCCCACGGCGATCTTCCACCATGGTATTACGAATAAAAGGATTTGTTCATGTCTTACAAAATGTCAGATGTCGCAAAGAGGGCCAGGGTCAGCGCTTCGACAGTATCAAGAATTTTGCGCAATGAAAAAAAATTCAGTTTTTCGGAAAAAACTAAACAGAACGTTTTTGCGGCCGTTGAAGAACTGGGGTATTCGACAAATTTCGCGGCCAGTCTTTTCCGTTCCAAAAAATCCAGAATAGTGGGGATAGCGCTTCAACCGGATAATTCATACGCCACTTTCAGAATCTTTCCGAAATGTTTCAGGGAACTTTCAGAACTCGGATATTCCCCTGTAGTGATTTCCTTTACTGAAGAAATGAATGAAAATTCGGGTATTAATATTTTCGGCAATCTTGATTTGCTCTGCGGTATTATATGCCTCTATGGAAATCAAGTGCTTAAAATACTGGAGATATGCGAGAGACAAAATAAGAACATTCCTATTGTCAGCCTGTATCCGGGAGATACGGAAAGCCCAAATCTTCATTATGTCCTCTCTGACATACCCGACGGGGTACTCAAAATCCTTGATTATCTGGAGCAAAACGGACATCGGAAAATTATAACCGCCGGTTCTGCCGGAATACCAAGGGAACTGGCCCTTGACAGCGCGTTCAAAAAACACAATATGAAAAGAATTAAAATAGATGTGGATATGCCCGCTACTGATAAAATGTTTATATATGGAAGGGATAGCGCTGGAAAAGTCATGTCTATTAAAGACGCCAGCGCCGTAATCTGCTCGAATGATGAATTTGCCGTCGGCCTTATGTCCGGCCTTTCTAGGGAGGGAGTTAAAATCCCGGAGGATATTTCGGTTATTGGCTTTGACGATCTTCCCTTTGCCGAATTCTCGGGAAACGGAATTAGCACCGTCCGTCAGGATTTCGAAAAAAAAGCCGAAACCGCGGCGAAACTAATTGTATCTCTCATCGAAAGCACGGACACTCAAAAACAATTTCTCCCGAAAAAAATAAAAATACCCTGTGAGTTGATTGTAAGAAATTCATCAGGACGCGCAAAAGAATAATATCCCCATTACCAGTAAAATCCGCGTCAATATAACCCCATTAAAGACCGCGCTCTTCGATTCAGGCACAACCCATAGGGAAAAGTTTTCATCGGGCCGGATTTTTCCAATTTCGTTTGTGATTGGCGAATATTCATGTTACATTTAAGGAAATGGACGCTATTGACATACATCATGAGAAATAATATGAAAGCAAGGGAGATGAAATGAGCAAAGAGAGAAAATGTAAAATGACGGAAGACGAAAACGTAAGCGTGGATTCTCATGAGAAAAAAAGAAGACAGGAAATAATGACGGAAAAACTGAAAGAGTCTTTCATGAGACACCTCACGAGGTCTCTGGCGAAAAGACCCGACAAAGCCAACAATCTCGACCGTTACCAGGCCCTTACGCTCAGCATACGTGACCTGATGGTTGAAAAATGGATATGCACGAAAGAAGTTTTTGAGGAAGAGGAACACAGAACGGTGTATTATCTTTCTCTCGAATATCTCATGGGCCGCGCCCTCGGAAACGCGTTGATAAACCTTGAGGTTTTTGAAGTCGCGAAAAAAGCGATGGCTGAACTCGGCTTTGATCTTGAAGAAATAAGGGAAGAGGAAATTGACGCCGGTCTCGGCAACGGCGGCCTCGGAAGACTTGCGGCCTGTTTCCTGGATTCAATGGCCACAATGAACCTGCCCGCCCGCGGTTACGGCATTCATTATGATTATGGTATTTTCACTCAGAAAATAGAGAACGGATATCAGGTGGAAGAACCCGATAACTGGCTCAGAAACGGTAATCCCTGGGAAGTCAGAAGACCCGAAATGGCGCGGGTAGTTCATTTCTACGGACACACTGAAAAATACAACGGCAGCTCCAATGAGCACCGCAAAAAATGGGTAGATACTCAGGACGTCCTGGCAATGCCCTTTGATACCCCCATACCGGGCTTCAGGACAAATAACGTGAACACGCTGAGGCTCTGGTCGTCCCAGTCCCTCTATGGCTTCAATCTGCACAGCTTCAACAGCGGAGACTACATCAACGCCAACCTCGAAGCGTCCCTCACTGAAAACATAACCAAGGTGCTATATCCTAACGACAACAATTATGAAGGCAAGGAACTCCGTCTCAAGCAGCAGTATCTTCTTGTATCGGCAACACTTCAGGATATCATATCCAAGGTTAAATACTCTGAACAGGATGTGAGCAAGCTTGATGCACTTTGCGCAATTCAGCTTAACGACACTCATCCGGCGCTCGCGATACCTGAACTGATGAGAATACTCATCGACTGCGAAAACCTCAAATGGGACGACGCATGGAAAATATGCACCAATACATTCAACTACACAAACCATACTCTCATGTCCGAAGCCCTCGAAAGATGGCCCGTCGCCATGCTCGAAAAACTCCTTCCGCGCCACCTCGAAATTATTTATGACATAAATTACCGCTTTATGCGCGAAATAGCCAACGCCTATCCGGGCGATATGGAACGTCTCGGACGCATGTCCCTCATAGAGGAAGGACAGGAAAAAATGGTGCGCATGGCCTACATGGCTGTAGTTGCCAGCCGTCACGTCAACGGAGTGGCGGCTCTTCATACGGAACTTCTCAAGCACGGTCTCTTCCGGGATTTCTACGACTATGACCCGGAAAAGTTCATTAATATCACAAACGGCATAACCCCGAGGCGCTGGCTGAAAAAATCCAATCCTCTCCTCTCCGAGATAATAAGCGAAAAAATCGGCGACGACTGGGCGCGCGATCTTGACCGCCTGAAAAATATTGAAAAATTCACGAAGGACAAGGAATTTCTCCAGAATATCCGTGAAGTCAAGCACGCCAACAAAATGCACCTGGCAGAGCATATCTTTGAGGAAATGGGCATTAAAGTCGATCCGCACTCAATATTTGACGTGCAGGTCAAAAGGCTTCACGAATACAAGCGCCAGCTTCTCAATATAATGCATGTGATAGCTCAGTATATCGAAATAAAAGACAATCCGAAAGCCGCGTTCACTCCGCGTACCGTCATCTTCGGCGCGAAGGCCGCCCCCGGTTATTTCATGGCCAAGCTGATAATAAAACTGATAAACTCCGTAAGCGCCGTGGTAAATTCGGACAAGGGCCTTAAAGACAAACTCAAGGTCGTATTCCTCCCGAATTACAGAATTTCCCTGGCTGAAAAAATAGTTCCAGCCGCCGACCTCTCTGAACAGATTTCCCTGGCCGGAACGGAAGCCTCGGGAACAAGCAATATGAAGTTCGCTCTCAATGGCGCGCTTACAATCGGCACTATGGACGGCGCGAATATCGAAATATACGAAGCAGTCGGCAAAGACAATATCTTCATATTCGGAATGAGCGTGGAAGAAGTCGAAGACCTGAGAAGGCAGGGCTATAATCCCTACAACTTCATAGACAGGCTGCCCGTCTTTAAAAGGGCGCTTGAGCTTCTCAGTTGCGGTTTCTTCTCACCGGAAAATCCGGAGCTTTTCAAACCTATTACCGATACTTTCAATTATGATTACTACATGATAGCGGCGGATTTTGAATCATATCATCAGACACAGCAGAAAATAAGCGATCTCTACTCCCGCAAAGACGAATGGACAGTTAAAACCGTTTTCAACATAGCCAATATGGGCCGTTTCTCCAGTGACAGAAGCATAAAGGAGTACGCTTCAAAAATATGGCACTTGAAGCCTGTTGTCGTTAAATAGGAACAGATATGGACCAGAAAAAAATCATATATCTGAGCGGCCCCATAATGGACGAGCACGAAGGGACCGCCAGGGCATGGCGCGATGACGCCAAGAAGCTCCTGAAGGAAAAATTCAGGACGCTGGACCCGATGCGGCGTAAATTTGTTGACAGGCAAGTTGACAGCGCCAATGAAATAGTGGAGTTCGATCTTCAGGACATAAGGGATGCCGATATTATCCTTGTCAACTATAATAAGCCCAGCATCGGCACCAGTATGGAGATTTTTTACGCCGCCCATGATCTGGGTAAATTTGTCGTGGCTTTTTCTCCATTTGAGTTT
>MHBF01000050.1:0-22533 GCA_001803225.1 Lentisphaerae bacterium GWF2_44_16
TTCGGCTATCGCGTCAATGTAAGTAAGTTTTCTCATAAACTCCCAAACTCCATAAACATTTTTTCAACTGTCGGAAAACTGCTCCCGGAAGCAAATTCTATGGCTTCTTCTATTTCCGTTTTAACGTCAAGGGCTATTTTCTCAAATATCTCATCATCGGCTTCAGAAATATTTTTTTTGATTACCTCAAGAGGGTCTCTGCATTTCCAATCCTCACGTTCGCCTTTCGGACGCAGGTCGGCTATTATTCCGCAATGCGGTTCCATCCTGTAGGTTTTACATTCAATAAGTACGGGGCCTTTTCCCTCCCTTGCCAGCGATACGGCGCTTTTTGCAGATTCAAAAACTTTCATGCAGTCATTGCCATCAACTATTATTCCTGGAATGCCGTAGGCGGAGCTCCTTACAGCTATATCTTCCACCGAAGTTGATTTCTCCACCGGAGTAGTGGCGGCATAACGGTTGTTTTCACATACCGCTATAAACGGCAGTTTCCAGAGGGCCGCCAGGTTAAGACATTCATGAAAAGTACCCTGGTTGGACGCGCCTTCTCCGAAAAAAGTTACCGCTACGCCGTCAGAGCCTCTGTATTTCGCGGAAAACGCGGCGCCCAGTGCTATGCTTATGCCCCCGCCTACTATGCCGTTCCCGCCCAAAAAGCCGCAGGCCGGATCAAACATGTGCATTGAGCCTCCATATCCACGGGAACAACCGCTTTCCCTGCCCATCAGTTCGGCCATCATTTTTTTTATATCCCCTCCTTTTGCCAGCAAATGTCCGTGTCCCCTGTGCGTGCTTGTCACACAGTCATCAGCTCTGAGGGCTTCACAGACACCCACGGCCACAGCCTCCTCTCCGATATAGAGGTGTATGGCGCCGAATATCATGCCTTCCCTGTAAAGCTTTTTTACGGCAATTTCAAATTCACGTATCCTAAGCATTTTTCTGTACATTTCTATAAATACATTTTCATTCATAAAACAGTCCTTATTTATGAATATGATTTTATAATATATAGATTTGGTCTATAAATCAGCTTAACACATTTCCGGGATATTGTCAATAGACGATGTTGAAATCGCAGGGAAAAATGTTAAAATAATATGCTGACTGGAATAAATAGATTATGAAAAATAATAACATGCTCAATACGGACGGAATGAAACGGGCCAACCGTTTTCTTGTTCTGGACACTCTCCACAGAGCGGGTCCCATGTCGAGGTCTGACCTTACAAGGAACCTGAAATGCGATGGCACTACGATAACCAATATAATCCGTGACCTCTTCAAGGAAGGACTTGTAATTTCGGGAGGAGTCGCGGAACAGACATGCAGCGGAAGGCCCAAGGAACTGATCGATCTCAACCAGGAAAGCCGTCACGTCATCGGACTCAGTTTCGACCCGCCATTTATCGCCGGCATTATCTCCGATCTTCGCGGCAATATAAAGTTCTGCGACCGGATCATGGTGAATGCCGCCATCAGTTCCGAAAGGTTAAGCACGCTCATTAAAAAAGTCGCTGACAGTCTCATGGCCCGCACAGACAGGAACAAACTTCTCGGCATAGGGATTACCACATTCGGTGTTCTTTCAAGCAGAGAAAGAAAGCTTCTTTTTTCGGGAGCCTTCCCGGCACTCTGCCGAATTTCCATTGACAACATATTCAACAGGGAATTCAATATCAGGCCGGAAATCATTGACGGCACTCACGCAAAAGCCATGGCAGAGCTCTATTTCAGGAGAAAACAGCTTCCATCCGGCGGCAGTTTCATGCTGATTGAGGCTGGCACAGGCACGGCTTATGTGAATGTCCTTAACGGAACACCAGTATTGAGTTCCGACGGTTTTATAGGGGAATTTGGACACACAATTGTTATTAAAGGCGGGAAAAAATGCTATTGCGGGAGACGGGGCTGCCTCGAAACAGTATCATCGCTGCCGTCAATTATGAAGGAAGCTTCAATAAAAACAAAATCAAAAAATATAACTTTTGAATATCTGCTCAATAGATATGAAAAAAATGATTCTGTCATATCTGAAATTATTAATACCGCCGCAGAATCTCTGGGCGAAGCCACCGGTAATCTGTTTACACTCATGCCAACCGATGAACTAATCATTACCGGAAAACTTACTGAATTCGGTGAAAAATATATGCGCAACTTCAAAAAAGGTTTCATGAAAACGGCGTTTCCTATATTTGTCAGGGATATTGTTATAAACAGGTCCTCAAGACAGGATGAAACCGCCGCACTGGGAGCATGCTCCCTGCTGATCAGAAACTTTCTTCAGGGAAACGGGTCCGAAATTAAATTCTGAATATTATTCCGAATTCCCGGAACGCTATGTATAACTGCTTGACTTTTTCCGGAATTTGTTTATTTTAAAAGAGTTAAAAAACTGGAGGAAACGAAGCATGCCAATAAAAAACCCGTTACTTTTATGCGGGGGAAAATTTGTGATATTTAAATCGGCGCGAAACTTATTATTTCCCATGCTTACGGCAATACTGGCATTATCTTACGGCTGTTCAACTTCCAATCCCACTCCTGAGTATATCAATGCCATTGAACAGAACAGGCCTCTTGATTCCGAATCCCTCTACAAGAAACAGCTTGAGGAAAAAGGCCTCAGTCAGGAACTTTACCTCATGGAAAAAGCAAGAATTACCCAACTCCAGAGCGACTTTGATTCCAGCCGCTCAAGTTTTGAAAAAGAAGTAGAAATACTCAAGCAGAGAGAACTTGACGACGATACCCTGCCCGGCGCGGAAATCAATGTCGGTTCAGTTCTGGTCAATGACAATATGCTCCCCTATAAAGCCCGCCTCTTCGAAGTGGAAATGCTTTATCTCATGCAATCCCTTAACTATCTGGCAAAAGGCGACCTCGAAGGCGCGACTGTAGAGATAAGAAACGCCGACTATCTGCTGAACGAAGCGGAAAAAGCAAGGGAAAGCGAAAACTTCAAGGAAGAAACTTACCGAAGCAGCGAGGCCGGAATCCAGAAAAAACTCTTTGAAAACCAGAACGCCATACAAAAAAATTCAGCCACCAAAGAGCCCGCCGATGAAAAAAGTGAAACATCCGATGAAAAACCGGCAGCGGAAAAAAATGTGAAGCCCGCCGATGAAAAAAGTGAAACGTCCGATGAAAAACCGGCAGCGGAAAAAAATGTGAAGCCCGCCGATCCGGAAAGCAACGATGATACCGAAGCAGTTGAAAAAACTCCCGAACAGAAAAAAGCCGACGAGGGAAAAAGAGCGGAATATGAACAGAAAAGCATGGTTGAATATGAAAAGAATTTTGCCGGAATGGAGGAAGCCCTCGCCCAGTCTAAAAGTTCCGTATTAAATCCATACGTCTTGTATATGAGTGGAATTATCCACGAAATGAACGGGGAATTTGACGACGCATATATATCTTACAAAAAAGGCCTTGAACTTATGCCGTCAAATCCGTATTTACAGCGGGACGTCGTGCGCCTCGCCCGCAATCTGAATAAAACCAATGATTTCGAGGACCTCAAATCATCCTATCCTGAACTCTGGAAACAGTTCGCCGTCAAAACACCTTCCGGCAAAAACGGACGTCTCATAGTATTATATGAATACGGCTGGGCACCGAGGAAAACAGAAGTTTTTATCTCTCTTGGAGCTATCGCTTTCGCATACCCGGTTTATAAATTCAAATGGAGCCCGGCATCCCCAATGACGGTATCCTCCGAACTCGGAGAAATAGGGACTACCTCTCCGATATGCTATATGAACGCGATCGCTCTCCGCGCCCTCAAGGAAGAAGCAAAATGGCGAATCATCAGGCAGGCCGCGCGCGCCGTCGTCAAAGGCGCCGTATTCGCCACAGGTACCACAATGACGGCAGCAAGCAGTAACAGCGGTGTACAACTCGCGGGTGTCGGCATCATGGTCGCATCTGCCATTTACAATAATGTAAGTGAAAACGCCGATCTCCGCTGTTTCATGAGCCTCCCCGAAAACGTCCAGATACTCTCATCCTCTATTCCCGCGGGGGAACATAAAATTTCCTTCGCTCCCCGGGGAACACAACTGCATCTTGAAGAAACCGTACCTGTAATTGCGGATAAGACAACTATATTAAGGATTGTTCAGGTCGGCCCCAGGCTCATATATCAGCGTCTCTGGCCTGCGCCGGAACAGACGGATATTTCAAATAAATCACAGGAGGGTAATAATCCATGATTTCATACTTACAGAGTTTAAGAACAATGGCGGCGTCTGCTGTCATAATCGCGGCTTCCGCCGCCTTCGCGGCTGGGACCGAAAACGCTGCCCCGGATGCAAAGGCCCCTTTGAAAACCGCCATATTTATTCGCAACAGCGGCGGCAAGGAACTCAGGGACAAAATAGACACCTTCAGCGACAGGCTTTCAGCGCGTCTCACTGAAAAAGGCTTCGCCGTCATGGACTGGAAAGATGTCGTACAGAAGTTCCGGGAGTCCAGCGAAACTGAGGATCAGATTTTTAAAAATGTCAGAACCTTTATGACCGTCGCCACTACAACCCGCACGAATAAAAGCCTTACAAACACCGCCGCCGTGGAAAAAACACCCGAAGAAACTACTTTGACGGCAGAAGGAAGAAACGGAGGCGTTGGACAGGCTTCATCACTGCGGATTGCCCAGATGATTGACGCTGATTACATCATCGTCGCTTCAATGGGACAGATCGGACATGAAAAACGCACCTTCAAAGGCGAAGGAACAATTTACCAGACAAACAATACTTCCGATATCTACACGCTTCCCCTTACAATAAAAGTGCTGGACGGGAATACAGGACAGTCTCTTTACGGAGATACTCTGAACGCTGCTTTCCGTGTAGCACAGAACGCCAGTCTGCAAATTCAGCAGAACAACATAGCCGACAACCTTATAGACACCGGCACCGCAAAACTTGCCGATAACATCGCCGCCAAAGTCGATCGCATACGGGACGCAGGCTCCAAAGCCTCGGCCGCCAATGTGGAATTCTCGGTCGAATGCAACGTCAACGGAGCGACAGTAGAACTGGACGGAGCCGCAATCGGTTCGCCCCCGGGACGCTTCAGCGCCAAACCGGGCCTTCATCAGCTCCGCATTTCCCGTGAATATTTCCAGACATGGGAAAGAACAGTTAATATTATTCCCAATCAGGTACTTAATATTTCTCTTGAACTTTCCGAAGCAGGCTTGGCAAAATACAAGGACATCACCGCATTCAAACAGGCGCAGGAACTGGAAAAAGTCGAAAGAATCGCCCGTGTCGATATCGCAAAGGAACAGAGCAAAGCCGATGCCGACGCCAAAGAAAAAATTTCGTCCGGACGCGAAACATACCTGAAAAACAGTTATATCCGTTCTGACGGCTTTGCCGAACAACTTACAAGAATCATTCACGGCTACTAATAAATTCAGGAGAATATTACCATGAGAAAAACATTTTGCAAAACAACTTATGCCACCCTGACGGCGGCTCTCGCCCTTTTCAGCGTAACGGCGCAAGCACAGGGCCCTCTGCCCAAGGGTGAACAGGCAGGCATATACATCGGAGAACTGAAAACTCAGCCTTCAGTTATCGAATCAGCACAGAAGGAAGGAAAGCTTCTCTCCCTGAAACTGGCCGCGCAATCGCTGGACACTCAATTTATTTCCGCCTTGAGCGCGACAAGGACTTTTCAGATATCCGAACGAAAACGCAAAGCCGATATAGAACAGGAACAGGGCTTCGCCGCGGCCGCCGTTGACGTCAATGACAAAGAAGCGGCACAGGCCGGAAAAATGGCAGGAGCGAAATACGCTTTTCTCCCGCAGATTGACGGCTTTCAGGATATGGTGGAGGTTCAGGAATACAAAGCCATCGAACGCAAATCAATGCGCCGCCGTCTCTATCTTTCAGCTACAGTTACCATCGTTGACACAACGACAGGCCGTCTTCTGCCTGATGTAGCCAGCGTACAGATGACCCAGGACGAAGTCGTGGAAAATACAAGAACTGGAACTGGCCTTCAGGGAAGCAATGCCGCCGTAGTCGAACTGGCTAAAAAAGCAGCCAACAGTCTCTGCCAGGATGCCATAGCGCTGCTTCGCCCGGCAAAAGTATTGGCTGTTACCGGAAAACAGGCGCTTATTAATCGCGGCTCTCCCGCTGGTTTCAGAGAAGGAATGATGCTTGAGTTTTTCGCCGTCGAAGAAGTAAAAGACGACGATTCCGGAGAAGTATTCAGTAATGAAGTCCCTGTAGGAAAAGGATGCGTTACCCGTGTTGACCCGAAACAGTCTTACGCCAGATTGGATGAAAATCTGGGAATAACCAAAGGTACCATCGCCAAGCTTGTCAAAGTTAAAACAGCAGCCTTTCCAATTCCAGCGTCCGCTCCCGGCGGCTCATTTCCGAAAGCTCCAGCCGGTCCCGTAATTCAGACAGACACTACTCCGGGCTCTTCCGACAAGCCGCTGAATTTCGAAATCGATGACGCGGCAAGGGCCCCTCAAAACACCGCTCCGCAAAACAAAACACCAAACAACTGAGGATTAAAATATGAAAAAAATCTTATTCTCCGCTCTTTCTGCCGTCTCTCTGCTTTTTGTTCAGGGATGCTGGACATCGGTGATGGACGTGGACGGCGCCGCCGATGGCACTTCCACTGTGAACTTTAAAAACAGCCCGGTGGATATCAAGGTCCTCGACACAAGAAGCCGTTTCGTAAACGGTCTCCTGCAAGTCAATCTGGAACTTGAATCCGGTTACAGCAATCCCTATCGCCTTGAGTACAAGTTTTCCTGGTACGACTCCGGGGGAATGGAAGTTGATCCCGCGCGTTCCGCATGGATACCATTTTACCTGAACGGACGGGAAACAAAAACAATTCAGGGACTGGCCCCAAACCCATCCGCCAAGGCTTTCAAAATTAAATTCCGTGAAGCGGACAAACAATAAAACTTTTTAATGAAGCTTGAAAACTGTCTCCAAGCTGTAAAATTAACTTTAAAATATGGAGCTTACAATTATGATAAAAAAACGTGTTTTCCTTTTGACTCTGATATCCGGAGGTCTTGTTGCCGCTCTTGTGTCCTGTTCTTCTCCGACTGTTAAATACGGAGATCCGACCTCGGCTAAACCTATCTCAACGGATTTTGGGTCCAACGACCTTCAGCAGACGGCAAACAGCATGGTCAACTCCATGCTGACTTTTCCCCCCGTAGTCGAGCTTACCAGAAACCGCAGGCCGATTATAGAAGTCAGCAAAGTCAACAACAAAACCATGCAGCATATTGACACCCAGTCCCTCACCGACTCCATCAGAACTAAATTGCTCCGTTCCGGCAAATTCCGTTTCACCGACAGAAGTTCTGACAAGCAGACCATTGAGGAAATAAGGGCCCAGCAGGAAAGCGGACTCAACGACCAGAATACAGTCACCCAGTTCGGACAGCAGTATTCCGCTGAATTCATTCTTGTCTCAAATCTCTCCGAGATAAAACAGAGAAATGAAGATGTTATTGATGTTTACTATAAATTCACCATGAGTTTAAAAAATCTGAAAACAGGCATTCTCGAATGGAGCGATGAACAGGAAATCCGGAAGATTAAAGAACGCTAAACCGTACAGGAGAAATTCATGTTAAGAATAATCAGTATTTTTTCCGCTCTCGCAATCGCGGCCGTCCTGCAGGGATGCGCCATCTCAAACCCGTCATTGAAATATGGTTTTGTTCCGGCCGAAAAAATCGCTCCGGCCCCCGTCGTCCGCAAAATAGTCGTCATGAAACCTCTGGATATTCGCGGACACGCGGGAACAACCCCGGTCATGAAAGCCTACATACCCTTTTATCCGTTTGTACGTGAAATCCGCGAACCGGAAGCGTTCACTTATGACTGGAACGCCTACCGCTTTGACTACGAAAAAGATTTTGCCGAACTGGTCGCGATGGATTTGGCGGCTTCGGGTATAGCCTCAAATGTCATGGTTTCGACTGAGACCAAGAACATTCAGAGCGTAATCAACAGTAAAAATCCGCCCGATTATATTATCAAACTCAGCCTGAACCGTCTTGACTGGCAGAGAAAATTCACCATGTACGGGATCAGTATTCTCGGATATCTGCCGCAGGCCTGTGGCGCGCCGGACGAATACGGCTTCTCTTATTTGAAATTTTCCGCGGAAATACTTGATGCAAAGGGAAATCCTATAGCAAACAAGACTTTTTCAGCCATCGAAAGCCAGAACGGCTGGATATATTATTTCACAGGTTTCCTGAGGGCTTTGACAAGGGCATATACTCAGGTTTCCCCTGATCTCCGCAGTTTTGTCGCGGATTCCGTTTCCTCTCCGCGATAAATCGCTTATTTTTTTAACATCAAGACAGAATCGCTATTGACTTACCTTAAATAAGCACTTATAATATATCATAATATTACATGAGCACTTTGCCGAGGTTTTATGGATGTTACATTAAAAAAAGATCTTATATATAATAAGATGAAAGAAGATATCCTTTCGGGGAAACTGAAAGCCGGGGAGAAGCTTCCTCAGGGAATGGTTTTAGCCGAAAAACTCGGCGTCTCATATATCACCATGAGACGGGCTTTTGCCGATCTCGCCCGGGAGGGATATATAGCGCAGATACATGGCAAAGGCACTTATATCTGTGATAGAAAAGCCTCTGCCGCAAAAAAACGTTTTCTGATATTGCACGGACCCCAACAGGACCCTTCATGGCCTTATCATTATATTATTCCCGGCATAGAACGCACCGCGATGTCGCTGGAAATCGATATTGAAATATGTCTTATCCAAAGCATAGAGGAACTGGATAAATCTGAAATTGCCAAAATCCTCGCGGAACGGAATATTTCCGGCATAGTCGTTATCGCAAGCGTTTTTCTGGGAAACGAAAAAATTCTGAAGCTTCTGAATAAACAAAATGTCCCGGTAGTATTGGCACATGCGCTCAGAAAAGATTATCAGATTACAGGCTGGGCAACCACTACATATAACGTCAAGGCAGCATATCGCGAGGCGTTACAGCATCTGCTTGATATGGGACACAGAAGAATAATGACTCTGGGCGAAAAAAACAATAGAAAAGAAATACGAGGATATACCTATGAGGAATATCCGGCCTTTCTGAAAAGTATCGGGGCCGACCCGGCAAAGGAACTTGTCCATCTCTCCCGCTACAACGACAACACCATTCCGGACGCCATAAGAAAGGCTTTTCTGCGACCTCTGCCGACGACGGCTATTATGTGCCACTCGGATTTTTTTGCCATAGAAGCATATAAGACACTTAAGTCAATGAGCCTCCGCATTCCGGAAGATGTGGCCGTCATGGGATTTTGCGGCGCACCGGATGGCGAATACATGGAGCCACCGCTTTCGACCATTGACCTGGGATATTTCAGCATCGGGAAAAAAATAGTGGAGCTCCTGAATACTGCGGATAAATGGTTTTTCTCTGAAGATGCAAAACAGATGGCCCCGCCCCTGATTCACACAGATTATCAGTTAAAAATCAGAGGAAGCACAAATATAAAAATCTTTCAGCCGGAAAACGAAATGGAGTATGTCAAATGAAACATAAATCGAGATTTACGCTTATCGAATTGCTGGTTGTAATTTCAATTATCGCCATACTTGCGTCTCTTCTGCTTCCAACGTTAAATTCAGCAAAAAATACAGCCAGGACCATCAAATGCAACGGCAACATGGGACAGTTCGGAAAAGCTTTTGCCTGTTACGCAAACGATTACAATGAATATATCTGCCCTTTCAGAGACAATATCAATGGCGCCACCAGCAAATTCTGGCACCGTGCCTTGCTTCAGGAATATCTGAATGAACAGGAAACTTATATAATTTTGGGTGGTTACTGCTGGAGCGGCGGAAGACGAATAGATTCAAAACTGGTTTGCCCGACACTCGTTCCCCCGGAAAGCGGAGCTAAGTATTCCTATGCCATAAACTGGAGATTTTCAAACAGTGTTCCGAGTAGCTGGTACAGCAAATTAGCACAGATTTCAAGACCTTCGCGGGGCTGTCTGATGGCTGAGGCCTCCAGTACTACTTCCGCGTCATTGTGCGGTTATTATCTTGACGGAGGTTCTAATAATTACGCACAGGGTTTTCCTCACAATGGAGGTGAAAACATTTTATTTCTGGACTTCCATACAAAATGGTACAAACGCTCGCAGATTCCCGATCAGGCTATACTCTCGACAGCCTGGAAAAGCACTTTATGGGACCCGATAAACTGGACTAACGATAACTGGTAAACTGAAAGGTTTCTGAAAATGAAAAAGATTAACGGGCCCTTTACAATTTTAAGAAGAACGGTATTCACACTTATTGAATTGCTTATTGTTATATCAATTATTGCGATATTGGCATCGCTGCTCCTGCCCGCTTTAGGTTCGGCTAAACAGAAGGCATATCAGCTTAAATGTGCCGGAAACATGAAGGAAATCGGCAGAGGTGTGATAATGTATTCGATGGATTATTCCGGATGGGCATCAAACGGGATTTCAAAACATAACTATGTTTACAACCGTTATGATGACGGTGGAATTTCCGAATATATAGGAGTATCCAAAAAATATTACTGGTCTTCGGAAGGCACGCCCGCTCCTCCGATATCAATATGCCCTGCAGCACAACGCGACGGTACTAAAAATCTTTATAAATCATCCGGAAATCCTAATTTTTCATATTCAATGAATTACTACCTTACAAATTCAGATCCATCATACAATGAAAAACTGGGCAATGTCGGCAATCCGTCAAAACGGCTCCTGCTTGGGGAAATAGGAGTGGACGGCTGGTATAAAACAGTTGATAACGGAGATGGGGCCGATAATCTCTCAGGACAAACACATTTTGGACTTCCGCACAGCAAACAAACAAACATAATATATGCGGATGTCCACTACACACCTATGAACCTGCTGAAAATACCGATCAACAGTACTGCCGCATATGATACTGAAGACTTCTATAGGACTCATTAAAAAAATAGTTTTTTAATTTAAAGGAAACATTAAAATGCACAAGTTATTTATGACAGGGGCATTCGTTTTTTTCATTTCCGGTTTTCTCTGCGGCGGCGACTTAGCCGTAAGCGAAAGAAACAAGTCAGACTATCAGGTTGTAATCCCGGATGACAGCACGGACAAACAACTCGACCGTTTTATAAAAGAAGAAGGAGAGTTACTCTGTAAATGTGTGAAACAGGCCTCCGGTGCCGCTCTGCCATTGGTGAAAGAAAGCGCAATGGATAAATCCAAGCCTTCGATCTTCGTAGGAAACACGAAAGCCCTGGCCGCCGCAGGCATAAAAAGTGCCGATTTAAAAACATGGGAACACGGAATATTTACAAAAAATAAAAACATTTATCTTTTCGGACAGGACTGGAACAGCCCGGTAAAACATTACACGTTCTATCAATATTTCATCCTTGGCTCCTACAAGGCCGTTGCGGTGTTCCTCGAAAAATTCGTTGCTACGCGTTTCCTCTTTCCCGGCGAAGAAGGAACGATAACATTGAAGCTGGATCGCATAAGAGTCCCGGATAATTTCAAGTACAGAAAAATTCCCACAATTCAATATTGTATCGCCCCCGTTGACAGCGCGTCCTATAACATTGCCAATAATTTCTTCAGGCCGCCATGGTACCGCACTTACGGCGGTCATTCCCATCCCGTGGCAGTCCCTAAAGATAAATATTTAAAGAGCAACCCCGAATATTTTGCACTTAGCAAAGGGGAAAGAAGCGGTTTCAGTTATACTTCCCATGCCCAGTATTGCATATCGAATCCCAAAGTGCAAGAACTGATCTATCAGAAGGTTCTTGAAGAATGCGACAAGAAATATGATGTGGTGCAGCTGGCACAAGCCGACGGTTTCCGTCCATGTGAATGCGAAGAATGCGCGAAACTTTACGGAGTTAAAAGCTTCGGTGAAAAACTCTGGATCATGCATCGTGACATGGCACTCAGACTTCAGAAGGACAGGCCCGGGAAAAAAGTCTGCATCATCGCTTACGGCCCGACTAAAAGCCCTCCTGAAACATTTAAAGATTTTCCAGGCAATGTCATCATAGAACTGGCTCCATATTCCGAAGAAGTACTTAAAACATGGAAAGACTATAAAATACCGGGCGGTTTCGTTGTTTACCTTTACAACTGGGGATATTATCAGGCTGAGGGGCTTACGCCAAAACGAACTCCGGAATTTCTGGAAACCCAGGCAAAATCTTTTAATGAAAACAACGTAAAGGGCATTTATTGCTGCGGCTTCGGAGAGCTTTTTGGACTTGAAGGCCCTGAATATTATATGTGGGGAAAACAGTTGGAGAATCCTTCCCTTTCTTCCTCCGTGCTTCTGGATGAATACTGCAATTACGCGTTCGGCCCCGCCGCTAAAACCATGCGGAAATTTTATGATTCTCTTTACACTCGCATGAATTTTGCGGAGGACAAAGAATCTGATTGGAACAACCACGAACTGCTTGATGGAAAACTGCTGTCTATGTCCAGAAACTGCCGGATACTCCTGCTCCGCTATCCTCCGGAAATTATTGATACTCTGGACAAAATCCTTTCTGAAGCCGAAAAACAGGCAAAAGGATATCCGCCCGCTGATAATCTGATGCCGCTCGTACGTCTGGAATTCGATTATCTCAAACTGACAAGCAATGCGGTAAACAAATTTGATGAATACAGAAAAAATCCGAGTCCCTCAGGGCTTGACACAGTCATAAAAGCTGTTGACGCAAGAAATAAATTCATCGCCAGGCTTCCTCTTCTACCCGGAAGCAAAATCCCTTCAATAGGCAAATATAAATCCATCAGCCTCTTCAGATCCCTGCCCCTTGAAATGATGCTCGATAACGGACGCCTGAACGCTCGCCTGCCATCGCCTTTCAATTGGGATGCGCAATGGATGCTGGAAAATAAAATCATTCCGGCAGGACGTAAAATCACCGCTTCCCCGTCAGTATCCCCGGAGCCGGAACCGCAGTATCTGATACAATACAATCTCAGCAGGCCCAATCCGGCGCTGAAAGAAAAACCGATACTGGTAAAATGTTCATGGGACGATAAAGACCTCTATGCCGATTTCATCTGCCGCAACACTACTGAAGACGCAATAAACAATGATAAATTCCAGATTTATCTTGTGGACCTGACTGCGATAAGAAAAAACTAGTGTGGATGCCCGGACGCGGACGTAAAGGCAGCACGACATTTTACCGTTTCGTCAAAAGTTCCGCCGAAAATGAAGGCAAGGGTGATGAATACAACGGATTATGGAACGCAAAACCAAAGACCCAGATATCAGTTTCCTCCATTCCCGGAACAAAAGATGTTCAGGTGAGAATAACAATACCTTTTGAACTTGTCGGTGCCGTTCCCGCAAAAGGCGACAAATGGCTTTTCAACGCCAGTTACAACAATACAAAGGAAAAATACGGCTGCATCTGGGAGTATAACCTCTTCCAGAAAAACTGGCGCAATATTAAAGATCAGCAGGGAATAATTGTTTTCGAATAAATTTATAACAGAAAGGAAATTTTTTATGATGATGAAAAGAAAATTGACGGCGGGCATCTCAATTCTGGGCTTATGCCTCTTCTTTGCGGCATCCCATGGGATATCGGATGAGAAAAAGAATCTAATAATAGTAAAGGACGGCAAATCAGATTATCAGATTGTCATCCCCGATAAATATGCGGATAAAAACGTCGAAAAGTTCCTTGAATCCGGCGCGAAGCTTCTTCAGAGATGCGTCAAAGACGCCTCCGGCGCGGAACTGCCGATAGTGAAAGAAGATGCCGCAGATAAAAATAAACCGTCCATATTTATCGGAAATACGGCTTTCGCCAAAGCAAATAAAATCGACGCTTCAAAATTCAAAGGCTGGACTTGCGTCAATATCGTATGCGGAAAAAATATTGTTCTCGCCGGCAATGATCTCCACGGCAATCCCGGAAACAACAGTTACACCGGATATTTTCTGGGCTCAGTCAAAGCCGTTACGACATTTCTGGAACAAAATATGGGAGTACGCTTTCTTCTTCCGGGATACAACGGAACAGAAGTACCTCCACAAAAAAACATAAGCATAGCAGCCGATTTAAATAAAAAAATATCTCCTCCGTTCGAATACTGCACCGGACGTTCTCAGGAGATTTTCTATGACATCGCCAATAATTTTTTCGCTCCTGTCAGAATGAAACTTTATGGAGGGCATTCATATTATTCCGCCGTTCCTAAAAAAGTCTATGCCGAAACACATCCCGAATACTTCGCGCTCTTCGGAGGAAAACGCATTCCCAACGATAATCATCTCTGTATCTCAAATCCGGAAGTGCAGGAACTCGTTTACAAGGAAATGCTGAAGTGGCTTGATATGGGATATGACCTCGTCGAACTCAATGAAACCGACGGCTACCATCAGTGCACATGCGAAAACTGCAAAAAACTTTACGGCATCGACGATCCGGGCGAAAAACTCTGGGTCTTCCACCGTAAACTCGCCGAACGCCTCATGAAAGATCGTCCCGGTAAAAGAGTAATGACCCTGGCTTACGGACCCAAAGTTGAACCGCCGAAAACTTTTAAAAAATTTCCTGAAAACATGGTCATTGAACTCTGCGCGTATTCTCCGGAATATTTTGAGAAATGGAAGGAATACAGCGTACCGGCAGGATTTACGGCGTATGTTTACAATTGGGGAAATTATCAGAGGGTTGGGCTTACTCCAAAACGGACACCGGCCTTCTGCGAAGAACAGATAAAGCTTTTCCATCAAAACAATGTCCGCAGTATTTACCGTTGCGGTTTCGGAGAGCTCATGGGAATGGAAGGCCCCGTTTATTATGTTTACGGAAAATGCCTGGGAGAACCGGAAAAAGCAAACGCCCAGCTTTTATCCGACGACTTTTATCGCAATGCGTTCAAGGAAGCCGCAGGCCCTATGAAAGTATTTTACGAAACAATGTATCCGGGATTAGCCGCTTATACATTGATGGAAAAAAACGCGGCGCTTCCGTCAAATCCGAGGACAGTACTTGCTTTCATTTATCAGCCTGATATACTCAGAATAATGAACGACAATCTCGAAAAAGCCGAGAAACTCGCGACGAATCCTAAAGTCAAAATACGTCTCTCATTGGTCAGAAAGGAATTCGAATACGTAAAAAATCTGGCTTCAATAATTCATCTCTATAATGCGTACTCAATTAACATGAACCAAAATAATTTCGACCAACTTGCCGTTGAAATAGACAAACGCCAGGCAATGATAGATTCATTCTATGATAAAGATAGTAAAATACCTCCTTTCCCTGCTTGGCCTGAAATAAGATTATTTGCCGGGCAGCCCAAATTGTATGTCACAATAAACAGCCGCCTGACCGGACAGCTCGGAGCTCCTTTCAACTGGAGCACCGCGCTTCTGAAAAAAAATAAGATACTCCCCGGTTCAAGCAGAAAGGAAATGAAAATTGTCAGGGCCGATGGGACCGTACCTCTCGAAGGAAGTCTTGAAGAAGGAATATGGAAAGAAGCCGAATTCCAAGACTTGAATGAAATGCAGCTTGGCGCCCTCACGCTCAGGACAAAGTTCAAAGCACTTTATGATAATGAAAACATCTATTTTGCTTTTTCGGCGGAACTGCCTGAAGGTGTCAAATACACCCCCTGTGGACAGGATGGTCCATCCTGGGGACAGGAATGTCTTGAAGTATTTCTGGACCCTTCCGGGACAAAGGAAAAATACTATCACTTCATTTTTAACCCCGTCGAAAATTCCCGTTATGACGCCGCCACGGGTTTTATAACAGACCCCCTCAATCCCGGTTACGGCAAACATGATGTCTCATGGAACCCTGAATGGGAATACAAAAATTATCTTTCCAAAGACACTTGGAGAGCTTTTGTGAAAATCCCTTTCAGTTCCATGGGTGTAAAAGCTCCCTCAAAGGGCAACATGTGGTATATGAATATAGGGAGAGAACATCACATGGATGTCAAAGGCGTGAAGAAAGCAATTGAGTATTCGCTCTGGTCACCAAACCTTGAAACCATAGCTTTCTGCAACAGTGAAATCTTCGGCAAAATAGTTTTTGAATAAGGATAAATACCAGCGTTCCCATCCTGTTCACACAAGGGAGAGGATGGGATTTTCTACTTTGAAACTTTATCTCTTATGTGAAAATTTTGTAAAACCGCCTTTCCGCAATAGGGATTTTCCGGCAGAGGCATAGTAATAAGAACCCCGTCTTCCCTATCGGTAACGCCGGGGCCGCTCAGGTGTTTATTGATTTTTATCTGCAATTCTTTTAAGTCCGGGTTCTGACATGGATCAGCAACGATGACAGTCATTTCTCCTTCGACATTTTCCTTGACCATAATCACGGCAGGAGCATTAACACTTAATGTTGTTTTCCCTGAAATAAGAATGGCTTCCGGGTTATAGAAAACAGCTTGGGTAATATTCTCATGATTATGTTTGACGGCCTGTAAGGTCTCGGTATTGGAAAGAACTGTCAGCGGCTTTGAGTCATAATACTGTCGCAAGGCTTCAAAATCTTTACAGCGCAGATTCACAATGTAAGCGTAAGTATCTTTATCCGGATTTTTTCCATGATTGAAATCTATCTGGAGCATTTTCATCTTCTCAGGTTTATCGGGAATATTCTTGTTTGCATTGGGATAAATCTCCATCCATTTTGCCGGGCGTTCTTCGAGACTTATATCAATGGAAGCGCATGTTTGTTCTGGCAAAATTATGTAACCCAAGCCGTCATGAGCAAGCATTATCGGCGATGTGATCTTGCTTATCTGCTCCCTTGACGGACATCTCATTTCAGAAACAGTTTTTCCTCCGTCCACCGACCAGTTTATATCTCCGCGCTCTTCGGCCTGATTTACGCATGTCCGTATTTCACCGTCCAGCTCCGGATTTTTATTAATAATCCCGGAACCCAGACAGAGCATCTCATTTTCGAACATGAAATAAGATTTTTTGGCCGACACAGCAAAGAGTGATGGATTCTTGGCCACATTGGAAAAGGCTTTTTCATAAATGAAAGCACATGCTCCGAGCTTGCCATCAGAGACGCCACCCGCAAAATTATTCACTCCCGTGAAACCAAGGTGATTTGAGTAATCGGCATTAAGCACAGTCTGACGTGTTGTCGTTCCTGGAATTGCCGAGAGCTTCCAGAATCCCTTTGCCGCATTGAAAACATCGGGACGTTTCATAAGAAATGTAGAACCGTCACAAATATATTCAGTATGCGAAGTACTGCTGTTTACCACCTCAGTACTGGAACTCCTTGCGCTGGTCATATTGACGCCGACATAATAGTCGTCGCGTCGCTGTATCATGTCGTCATTGTTCCAAAAATAGCGATTGCCTGAAATTTCCTTGGCATTACCCTCCATGATATCAATATAGTGCTGAAGTTCTTTACGTTCCTCCACGGCATTTTCAGGAAGAAAATTCAGAATCTTTTGAGCAAGTCCCTGCAAGCCGCCCTTTCCGCAAAACTTTCCGTATTTCATGGAAATTCTTCCCGGGGCCATCAGTGTGAATCCATCCGGCAAATACAGATACCATAAACATCCTTGCACATAGTTTATGGCGGTCCTGATGCATTCCAGTTCTATCTTATCCGCCCAAAGAGTGCCTTTTAAAAAATTAAGCTGTTTGAAAACGCCGTTCATACCGTCGAGGGGATAACCCCAGACATAGCCTTGTGTACCGTGCCCCCATCCAATTCCATCTGCCGTCATGCCTTCCTGCCAAAAAGATGTTTTGCGTGTATTCCAACTGGTTACGCTGAGAGCGCCGCGACAGACTTCGGTAACTACATCAAGCATTTTAGGATTTCTGCAAACAAGGGCCGTATCAAGAAGCGGTCGGTATCCGAAATTGCCGCCAACCCAATTTGCGTTGCCTCTGAACTGTTCGATGCTTAAAGGATTTTCGACATCGGACCTTTTCGGCTTAGTAAATGAATGACAGGCTACTTTTCTTACAAGCTCATTCGCTCTAACAATCAGAGGTTCCTTCAATTCCCCTTTTTCAACGCCCTCCATATCATCAAAAAAACAGAAATAAGCGTCACAGCATGCCGCCGGCGCGAGCATCGCCGAACCGCACCAGCGATAATCTTTGCGGGTATTTTCAATATCCATGTAATAGACAAGAGACCGATATAATTTTTCTTTCAGTGCCGGGTCTTTTTTATAAGGTCCGATGGCCCAGAGCTTGAGAAGAGTACTCAAACGGATGGAAACATGTTCAACCATTGCGTCTGTACATATCTTTTCCGCCGACTGAAATTTTCTTGCTTTAAGGTCCTCAAGGACTTTTTCCCAGCTCTGATCGATAAAAGATCCATCCGCCTGTAAATTTTTGAGATACGAATCCGCTTTCTTTATTTGCGATTCCCATGGCATTGATATTTCAGAAGCCCGTTTGCGGCGAAGTTTTTCAATCGCGTCCATCTTCTCGTTGAAACGCGGATCTTCCACTGTGGTCTTCTTGACGGAATCTGGAACATTCGGAGGCCAGATAATTTTTTGTTCCGATTCGGCGTAAGAACAGGAAATTACAGAGAGAAAGAGTACCATAAACATTCCGTTCAATTTATCCATAAGCCGCAATCCTCATTTAGAGTTTTATTCTTAAAATATACAGGTTGTCTTCTCCACAATATTTTTTCAAAACAGTTTCTTCTTTAAAACCGCAATCTTTCAATATGGAAATCTTATCCGGATATTTTGAGGTACAGTACGCCATAGCTTGAGTAATCTTATCCGCCGCCATCATTTCCATGGACTGCTTTATAAAAGATTTTCCGCATTCTGAATAAAGCGGATGCAGTTCCCAGTCAAATACAGGTACAGCGTCTTTCTCAAGAGGATTGACGCAGAAACTCCAGCCCGCACAGCGTTCATTTTCATGCGTCAGCGCGCAATAAACTTTGCCTCTCTCGTCCTCCTGCATGAAAACAGCTGACTGGAAACTTGATATCATACCGGAAATAAAAACTCTTTCGGAGGAAATATCTCTAAAGAGAAAAGAGAACTTCAGGAGACAGTCAATTTCATGACGGTACTTCATGGACGCTTTTACAGCTTTCAGTTTTTCCGACGGGGTATGATATAATTTTTCAAATGCGGAAAAGTCTTCAGGATAATCCGTATTGGAAAGCATCAAAGGGCCCAGGTGAGGCAATACCGTTTTGAAACCGTTTTTCAGGTATATTCCCGCGATCCACTCCTTGGAGCTCGTACAGAGCGCCGCGGCGACCGGACTCCTGTGGAAATCATCCATGAAATATTTCATCAGAACTCCGCTGATACCTTTCTTGCGATGTTCCGGCGCAGTGTAAACGTGTCCGAAGTTCGCGATAGGAAAATTATTCTTCCCATATCCGTACCAGAGCTGTCCTGCGATATCGCCGTTGATTTCGCCGATAAAATATCTGTCTTCCGCGTCTCCCGCATATTTTCCCTCCAGACGCGCTTTGATGCAACGGCCTGTTTCATCACTTTTATGCCGCAGGAAAACAGCAAGTTTTTCAGAATAATTCTCTTCAGGAGGTACCATTACGCTGATGGTCATTTTCTCCCCATTTTCAAGTGAGATTGTATCAAGCTTTTTAAGCATTTGCGTTCTCCTCCTCTAAAATTAAAACGCCATAAGTTTGAAATTCAGGAATATTATATATATTTTCTGATACGGAAGCTGTCAAAACCTTTTTCCCCTGAATATCAGGATTTAAAAAGTCCACACAGTTCTTCAATTTCAGGCAATCAAAATTAAATTCAACTGTCGTGCCATTCAGCTTTTCCGTATTCTTGTAATTCAACAGATGAAGCAGATATTCCCCGGAAGCGGCGCGGCGAAATTCGCAGACAAGCGTATCCGGCGCATAGAGCTTGAATACCCAATCTTTTCCTATAAGCTTTTCCAGTTCCCCGGCAAATTCCGAAGCGTCTGGCGGAAGAGAAATATAAGTCGTATAATCTCCAATTGCCCCCGTCCAGTCAGCTCCCGGAAAATAAATGGATATTCTTTCCGGCCTCTGTGAAAATTCAATATCTCCATTACCAATCAACATTAATTTTCCGCCCTTATCCAAAAAACTTTTTATCATGCCTTTTTCATCAGGAGAAAGATATTCCGTATCTGGAATTATGAGAGTGGAATAGTTAAAGATTTTATCTCCCTGTTCAGTGAAAAGTATATCAAATGGAAAATGTTTCTGAATCAACATCTGCTGAATTGTCAGAAATTTTTGATATGCCGCCTGGAAGTTATGATAGCGCGCTGATTTACTCAGATAAACTGCTGTATCAGCACATGAAAAACTGTTCACATATAAGTTCTGATTATCTTTTATGAAATGGAAATACTTTTGCATTTCATCCACTAACGGTTTCTTTTCCATTCCCCGGAATTTGCCTGAAACTGTGGGACGCAGGAGCCAGTTAGTTCCCGGTTCCGCGCCGAACGCAGCCGACTCGGCCATGTTCAGACTGATTTCTTCAGGTGACTCCGGTAACCCCAAACCCTCCACATCATCTTTCCATGTGGTTGATAAGACTCTGCTGCCTGTGGCCTCTGAAATTTTAAAATAATTCACCTGATGCACGAGGCAATTTTTTCTGATGCCCGGAAAATTGCCGCCTTCAGCCCAGACAAATTGTGCATTGCTTCCGATGTCCCACATATCAACGCTGCGAACTGCCCTGCGATTGTCCACATGCAGCAGCATGGGATTATAGAGAAGCATTATATCGGATTTCAATGATTTAGCGTATGATTTTATTTCACGCATCAAACTATTCATCAAGTCCTGCCTGAAACTTATCCATGCGTTTACAAGCGGAGAAAAGGAGGAACCCTTCAGGCTTTCCTCTGGGGGAATTTCCGCATTTTCAGCATCAGGTAAGGAATTAGCGGCGAGGTATTCCCTGAATTTTTTCCGGCATTCTCCACAATAACAGGGACGGGAGTAAAAATTGTCAAAATGCAAACCGTCTAAGCCGGTTTCCGTAATACCGTATTTTATGCATTTTTGGAGATAATCAAAATGTTCTTTTTTATTAATACACGGTATCCTGCGATATTCTTTGCCCCACCATGTACGGGGTGTCATTTTTTCGTCCAATTGAAACCAGTCAACCGCTTCAGGAACTTCTTTGATAAATGACTCCCAGAAAATCGATCCGTACTGAGTATAGCCGAAAACCTTAATCCCGTATTTATGGCATGTCCTGACGAATTCCGCCGTACGGAGCATTTCTTTTTTTTCAAACTCCAACCCGAAGCCTTTATAAAAATGGGTGACGGCACAGTTAATTCCCAGTCGTGACATATATGCTATCGTTTCTTCACTGTGGACATTTTCATACCATTCGCCTAACTTGTCAGGACTGATGTCTTTCGCGCCGGGAACGTTTCCGGCAAGACGGTGAAAATATATCGGTTCCCAGGCCCACCATGCCCATAGCATTAAATTATCTTTCATTGTATTCCTTTTGAGTTTATTACCTGTCAAACCTGAACTGGTCCCAGTTAAGTTGACTGAAGGTTTGGGGACTTACATGTCCATCGACAAACAGCATGTTGGCGTGAGGATAATGGACGTCATATCCTATTCTGGCGACAGTGCCATTGTAATGAATATAATTATAAATTGTGGGATAAGAATCAAGTTCGGTTTTTCCGGCATCCCCGACTACTATTTTAGTCGACGGCGCATTGACACGTGGAAGCCTCGGCACAGCAATTACCCATGTGGAAGATTTATAGCCACTCTCCATGTTTAACGCATAGCCTACGGCATAATAATAAGGAGTAGTTCCCATGCAGAGCAAATTATTTGCGGGACAGCAGAACACGGTACGCTTTGGCTGCAAAGGCGCTTTAGCGGATAAAGCGCCAGCATTGTATCCCGCTATAGCGGAAAGATTGTTGAACCAGTATCCGACACCTGGATAATAATAAGGAACAAAATAATCGTTATTTTCCTGCACATACATGTTCCAGCAAATACCTATCTGACGCATATTTCCGGCACAGTTTATCCTTCTGGTTTTCTCCCGCGCGCTTTTCAATGCCGGAAGCAACATGCCTGCGAGAATCATGATTATCGTTATTATTACTAGGAGTTCGACCAGTGTGAAGTATAGAATCTCTGTGGGATGGCAAGCTCTTCTTCCGTTTCTTACTTTCATGATACTTATACCTTTTTCCAAGCTGAATTTCGTTAATTTACCCGGGTAAATAAATAATTTTTATGCTTTTATTTAAAAAAGATTGTATACCAAAATTATACTTTTGTCAATACTTTTTAAGATTTTTATTTGTTTTTTACCCGGGTAAGTGGTATAATGAAGAATGAAGAATGAAGAATGAAGAATGAAGAATGAAGAATGAAGAATGAAGAATGAAGAATGAAGAATGAAGAATGAAGAATGAAGAATG
>MHBF01000050.1:22542-53733 GCA_001803225.1 Lentisphaerae bacterium GWF2_44_16
ATGAAGAATGAAGAATGAAGAATGAAAAACTTTAATCTTCCTAAAATCTGTCCTTCCGCGACAAGGAAAGACGTCGCGAGAAAAGCCGGCGTAAGCGTCGCTACCGTAACTCATGCGCTTAATCCCGAAAATGGCATAAAAATCAAACCCGAAACACGCCAAAAAGTACTTGAGGCGGCAAAGCTCCTGAACTATCATCCGAGTTATATCGGAACAGCCCTTACGTCTGGACGCAGTTTCAATATGGGCGTTTTATTCCGTTCCCTGAAACACCTGGATTATTATTTTTACCGCAAAATTCTTCTCGGGCTCGGCATGGAAATGGAATTAGACAACTATAACCTTTCTCTGTTTTTACGTACAAAGGAAATGCGTTATCTGGAGAGTGTGCGCTCCGGCAGGGTTGACGGGATTTTCGTTCTGCAGGGGGATTTGGAAGATCCGCCTATTATGGAATTGGCCAAAACCGGCATTCCACTTGTTGTGATTGACCGTATCGCTCCCGTGGAGAATCAGCCAAGCGTCAGCAGTGTACTTCCCGATTCTGCCGGGCTTATAGCGACAGTCATTGAGGACTTTGTGAAAAAGGGTTACCGCAACATGATGATTGTCAACAAAACGGATAACAGTATAGATTCAAACATCCGCATGAATCAGGCGTTTCTCAGGATTGCCGAAGAATATGCCGAGAGGGGGGTAACGGCATCGCTGATGTCCCGTCCCGCTCCTGATGTCTTCAGGGAACAGTTCAAAAATATTATAGTCTCCGGTAAATATCCCGATGCCTTATACATAAACCGCATTCTCTACGCGCAGATAGCCTGTGAAGTTATGGCTTCCTCAGGATTGCGGCCTGATAAAGACATAAAAATCGCCAGCGCCGAGCCGGGCATTTTTGCCCCTTGCAAACATAATATCAATGTATATACCCCCGATGGTGAACAGATAGGCAAAGAAGCCTGGCGGCTCATGAAAAAAATCATGGAAAACAAAAAGACGGTCTATCCGCCCGTCTTTGTTCCATATCAGAAACATCAGGCCAATAAAATCGCAACCGATCCTGAAGACGAATTCAGTTCGAACTGAAAAGCACTGCAATCATAATGCCGCTATGATACTGATTTCAACGAGCACTTCCTCATAAGCCATCTTTGCCTGAACACAGGCGCGCGCCGGGGCCTGTCCTTCAGGAATCCACTCATCCCATATTTCATTCATGGCTTGAAAGTCACCCATATTTTTCAAATATACAGTGGCGGAAAGTATTTTATCGCGGCTGCTCCCGGCGGAATCCAGAAGCTTTTGTACGTTCTCAAGCATACCGCGAGTCTGCTGCCGTATATCCGGTGTCCGCTCATTCGCTACTTGTCCGCAGAGATAGACGGTGCCATTATGGATAACAATTCTGCTCATCCGTTTTTTTACATCTTTGCGTATAATGTCCATTATATTGCGCTCCCTGGGATTATTTTTCCGGCTTTCATTACCATTGCTATTGATTCAAATTTTTTCAGGATGCCCATATCGTCGAGCGGGTTTCCTTTTATGCAGAGAATATCGGCTTTTTTACCAGCTTCAAGAGTTCCCGTTTCGTGAAGGATTCCAAGCGCATCGGCAGTTTTTCCGGTAGCAATCATGATAGCATCCATGGGAGAAATTCCGCAGCGGACCATTTCGTTCATCTCAATCATCATCGCGTCCGGCCCAAAGCCGTCAGTACCTGCAACGATTTTCAATCCCATTTTGTACGCTTTGGCCACACCTTCACGATGCAGGGGCCAGGCACGTTCCATTTTGCGCGCCATGAATTGCGGCAGATTTTTATTTTCTTTCCATACAAGTTCACTGGTAATATACAATGTCGGCATATACCAAAGCCCCTTCTCCCCAATGGCTTCAAGGGCCTCGTCGTCAATATGAGCGCCGTGCAGAATAAGATCCGCCCCGGCGTTGACGGCATTTCTCAGACCCGGCTGGGCATGCGCATGGACGTGAACGCGTTTGCCGCGCGCGTGCGCCTCTTCGACAAGCGCCTGAAGTTCTATCGGAGTGTAATCCTCGTATTCCAGTTTTTCGTGTTCCCATTGAAAGCCTCCGGACGCGCAGGTTTTAATATGATCAAGCCCGGCCATCACCATTTCCCTTACAGCTTTCCGTACCTCCCATGGGCCGTCGGCACTTCTCCCTCTGACATGCCCTCCGGTGGCTGTAACCGTCCCGCTCAGGAGTATATCTGCACATCCCTGAAGCGTACCGTTTTTAACGAGTTCACGCAAAGGTATGCTGTCGGCGGAACTTGCGGCATTGGCTACTGTTCCAACTCCCCACGCAAGATAGTTCTGAAGTTTGCGCACCGCCACAAGATTAGCCTTTATGTGCCCAATATGGTCCAGCCGTCCCGGTTCACCGGTAACATGCACGTGTCCGTCAATCAGTGCCGGCAGGACAGTATGATTTTCCATTTTGATAATATTGTACGTTTCCGGTATAGGCATCTTCTCCATAGGAGAGACAGCTTCGATTTTACCGTCATTGATGAGAATTGTCCCTTTCTCAATGATAGAAGAATTTATGCCGTCGATTATTCTGACTCCCGTAATTGCCGTTTTATTCATTTGATATATTTCCACTCCATCTGTTTAAATGTATGAACTTATTGTCATAATTCCATTTGTATGATATTTTAATATAAATAAATGTTAAATGAAATGTACAAAAATACTGTAATGGAGGTATGAAGCTCTTATATGAATGAAGTTGACGCTTTCCTCGAGAACGGTTTTTGTTTTGAATATTATGGCTCATGGACATCAAAATGCAGGGGCAGGCATTATGAAAAGGAACATATTATCCAGGCGACTGTCCTTGCACAATTAGTCAGGGGCTCCTCCACTGGAATTATAAACGGCAGAAGATATAATAAACCGGAAGGAACAGTTACGATGCTTCCTCCGGGAACGCTTTCAGGAAGCGATGTCAGAGGGAAACTGCTTGTTTTCAGAGGCATGAGATTCAATTTTTTATTGTGTGGCGGAATTAATCTTTTTTCTTTATATTCTTTTCCGTTTGTGTTTGATATGAAGAGCAGCCTGAGACTCGGACGCAAAATTGCGCAATTGGTAAAATGCCGGGACCTGCCGGATAAACTGAGCGCCGCGGTCAGAAGAAAAAGAATAGCCTGGAGCATTTGCGAAGACATTCTCCCTTTCGCAAAAAAAAAACCTGATTTCGAGAGAATTTTATCAGGCGTATCACGTTTAGATAAAGTATTCGCGCATATCAGAGAAAAACTGCCGGGAAATATACCCATCGAAGAGCTTGCCGGAACTGCGAATTTATCGGTATCCAGATTTCACGTGCTCTTCCGGGAAACTACCGGTTTTTCTCCTCATGAATATATTTTGCGGGAAAAACTGAAGCAAGCCGGTCACCTGTTGAAAACAACAGATATGACACTCAGTGAAATAAGCATGCAAACCGGATTTTACGATAATTACCATCTGGGAAAAATGTTCAAGAAAATATTCCGGATTTCCCCGGGTCAATACAGACACAGGAACGATATTATGTGAAAATTTTCGCCGTATTCTGCAGAGAAACGCCTTCACAGTACCGTAGAAAATGATTATCTGCTTTTACTTTTGACTCGCGCTCTGTCTCCTGATATTTTTATAAGGTGAAACCAGAGGCTCATCGGATGAACAGAAAGGTTTTCCATCCTTTACCCAGCCGCAGTTTCTGTCGGAGAGTTCCTTTACCAGATAATTTTCCCATTGGGCTACCTCGTTCTGAGAGGCTTTTTCGTTTATCAGGTTGCGGCATTCTCCGGGGTCTGTTTCAAGATTGAAGAACTGTTTTTCTCCGGTTCGCGGAAACCACACATATTTTTTTCTGCCGTCGGTTACAAAATGCATTTCATTTGTGTCTGAATAGCATGCACAGTGCTCGCCGTGAATGTATTTTCTCCAATCATCGGCAGGCCCTTTCATCAGGGGGATAAGGCTTTTGCCGTCAACTGTTTCAGGGATGGATATTCCAGCCGCGTCAAGCATTGTCGGCATTATGTCGCGGAGTTCAACTACTTCATCGGCAATCCTCCTTTTAAAGCCTTCAGAACTTTTCGGAGGACAGATGATGAAAGGTATCCGTGTACTTCCTTCATAGGCGTAAGTTTTGCGCCAGAGATTATGATCTCCCTGCATGTCGCCGTGATCCGATGTGAATATGAACCAAGTGTTTTCAAAAGTTTCCCAGTCACAACGCGCCATCAGATGAATGAGCCTGCTTATCTGCTGGTCTATAAAAGATATTTCTCCATAGTACCCTGCCCTGGCCCTGTGTATCTGCATCGGCGTCATTTTTCCATGCCACGCGTTCAGATTGGCAGCGTCTTCCGGGACATCGTGTACAGACGCCCAGTCTCCGACAAACGGCGCGGGTGTTTCCTGGTTGAAATAATAGTTGAAGTAATGTTCAGGAGGAACATAAGGAGAATGAGGGCGTGCGAATGATATGTTCAGAAAAAACGGCCTCTCTGTGTCGCGGCTTTTCAGAAATTCGAGAGAGCGCATCATTGTCCATGCGGTAGGATGAAGGCGTTCATCCGTATGCCAGGGACGTGCCTGCCAAGAATTGAAACCGACCCCGTGGTCATCAGGACTTACAGATTCGGGAGCGTGTTCGGCAAACCATCTGCGATGCTCGCTGTCGGGCAGACGTGAGGATTCATCAAGTTCGGAACTTTCAAAACCCATCGAAGTCCTGTATGGATGAAAGTGCCCTTTTCCGACAAGATGCGTCCTGTAACCGTTTTTCGTTAATTCCCCGGCAAGGGTATGCGGAAAGTCATTCGGGATATGTCCCTGTCCTTTGCCCATCCCGAGCACTCCGGTGTGCCACTGGTTTTGCCCTGTCATCAGGATTGCACGCGCCGGAAGGCAGGACGGGACTGCCGAATACGCATGATTAAAACGCGCGCCATTTGACGCAAGATGATTCAAGCCAGGGGTCTGAATTACATTATTAGTGCCGTCTGCTTCTACACAATCGCCCCGCATCTGATCAGCCATTATCAGAATGAAATTAGGCTTTTTCATAAATGCCCTTTCTGTTTTTTATTATTCTTTATATGAAAATTTTGAAGCCTCTATAAGCATATCGGTTTTGAGTTTTTCTATATCATTAAACTCAAGCGGCAGGTGACAGCCGAGCGCGTAAAGTCCCGGAATATTGTTAAATACCAGAGGAATCGCTATCTGCTTTCTGGAAATACTGTTTTCCTTTTCCTGATAAGCCCATTTCTGTTTTCTTATTTCCCTGATTCTTTTCAGGAGTTCCGCTTCAGTTGTCAAAGTTTTTTCGGTAATTTTTTCAGCAAATTCGCTACTGACGAATTCTTTTATCTTGAGATCCGGAAGCAGAGAGAAAAATAACTGCCCCTGCGCGCTTATGTGCATCTTTTGAGTAAAGGAACCGGGCGCCTGTGTTTTTATTCCGTCTACCGGCTCATATTTTGCTTTCCAGACGACTTTGAATGCTTCCTCATATTGATAGACCACAAAAGTTGTTTTCCATTTTTCGCCGAGATTTCTTAACATAACGGCGGTATTTTTTACGAGAGGGTCTACTTCATAAGATTTCATAACGTCGGAAAGAAGTTTCTTTCCTATTTTCAATCCTCTCTTTTCTTCGGTATGAGCGATGAAATCTTTTTCGAGAAGGACTTTAATGATTCTGTTAAGGCTGGCCTTGGGAATTTCCATGTTTTTTTCAATACCGGATATGTTTATGCCGGGGTTCATGGCAATCAGGCTTATAATTTCGCATCCTCTCTGAAGCGCCGGTACAGGATTTTCTTTCATTTTAAACCTCTCATAGTTTATGCTGTAATCCATATAGGGCTGGACCATGCAGTAGCACCTGACAAACATCTTACCCGTATATAATAATAGTAAAACTTCCCTTCATCCAAACTGTTTTTTTTATTCAAAAATTCTTTATCTTCAAAATCACTTATCAACTTCCATGTTTTCGGATTTATTTTCTTTATGCAATATCCGTTTCTTATTATCTCTACGCTTTTCAAATTGCTTTTAGCGGCACATTCGATATGGATATGCCTGGAACGCAAAAGAGATGAATTGATTTTCAACAATGAGCCCATAGTGATGTCGTTGAGGGTTACGTTCAGATAAATGCGTTCGCCGCAGGCGGCATAGCAATTACGGTCCCTGATAGATTGAAACACATTATCCCTCTCAAGTTTTTCAGCGCATACCGCGGTCAAGCCCGGGAGTCTGTCTATGTGCCCTGACTCAAGAGAAGACGCGGCAAAAGTCATTGTGGCATGAGTATCCGTTCCGCCGATGAAACCGAGAATAAGTTTTTGCTTCAGCAAATCCGCGGCATAACTTGGGCCCGGGTGAACATCTTTCAGCGGAGAAGGATTTCCCCTGTATTCCGAGCTGCCCCATTTCGAGTGAATTTCAATGACGGGCATCGCTTTTTTCCCGGGATAAATTTTCCCCGGGATTTCCCCGTGTTTTCCTGTGCGTGTGGTATGATGAGGCACGGCAAAGAAGTCAAAATTTTCTTTCTGAGAAAGTTCCTTCAATTTCCGGCAGAGGGTTTTCACGCTGCCGTTTTCATATTCATCTATGAAAATGGAAGGAAACTTGTCCATATAAACATTGTTATCACCGCCTTTGCCGCCCTTGAGGGAAGCTTCATACGCGGGGAGTGTAATAAAATTTCCAGGATCGTTGCAGGCATCCGCCAGAGCTGACTGTTCTTTCCATTTATCAAGGCCGCATCTGCCGTTTGAAACATGGTCGGCAACTGCAGCCCAGTCAAGACAGCTCAGATAGCGCGCCGCGTTGAACGCGAAAAGCGTCGAGCGGGAATACTGCACCATACAATTGCTTAAAGATGAATGTATATGAGGGTCTCCCCAGAAAATCTTTTTGTCCATTCCATGCCGGCAGGCACAGGGATTGCTGAAAACTTTTTTATTCTTGAATTCCGTTTCGAAACGAAATATCCCTTCTTTTTTAAATTTTATTTTTCTGATTTCGGCGTAAGCGATACCGTTGTGAGGAAAAGAAAACGTAAGTTCAAGCTTGGGCCCCGCCGCTCTCAGAGTAAATTTTCTCCCATCGTTTATTACAGGAAAACCTTTTTCATCAACCATCAGAATTTTCAATGTGAATTCTTCATCAGGCGCGATAATTGTCGGCGCTACAATTTCAAGAGAGGCGGCTTTCTTCCCTGAAGCTTCCCTCTGAATTATTTTTCCGGCAAAATTCGGGATATGATGAATTTCCGTTGACATCTCAGCTGTTCCTTTTCTAAAATTACTGTTCTGTTTCCACCCATATAGGGGAAGTCCACGCCATTCCCGGCCACTCAAGCGGTTCCTGCGTTATTCTCGCATAATAAACACAATTGTCTGAAACGGTTTCAGTCAGTTTATATCCAATGTCCATAGTTTCCGGTCTCGGGGCATCGGACAGTACTGGAACAAAAGCAGTATCTATCCCAAAACGGAAGCGCAGAATGTCCACTCTCAATAGAGTTGCCGTACCCCATACTTTAAGTGAAATTTTCACTTCCTGTTTGCGGGGAATTTTTAAAGTTTCGCCAATCGCAGTGCCGTTGATTCTGAAATCCAGCAATATCCTCTCGCCGGTGGTGCCATAAGAATGGCGCGCGCGGATTGCGTCAAAAACGGATTCTCTAGTCAGCTTTTCAACATAGACGGCGGCTATGCCTCCATGGCGCCGTCCCCCCTGCCCTGAATGCTCGTCCGAGGAGGCGATGACTCCGATTTTTTCTCCGGCCATCCAGTAATTCTGTGCATAATAGGGCCCTGGAAATGAGGTGTTAGCGCGCCTTTCGGGATTTCTCATTCTGTTGAATTCATAAGAGAGAATGTGCTGCGGATTGTAAACTTCGCTCTGTCCGTGGTGTGAATAAATTTCCATCGCCGGGATAAGATGCCGCTCTTCGCATTTGGAGAGGTCGACTGCTTCTCCACTGCCATTTTTAGGAAGTCCGCCGAATGATATCCCTGTGTGATGCGGTATTATCATCGCACGTTTTTCATCAAACTCAGGCCATGACTCTTCGGGTACAAATGAAGAATCAAAGGGATGTACCTTGTTCTGCATAAAGTATTCCATGTCCCTGAAATAAATATTGTGATGCCCGTTCCATTGTACGGGGTTTCGTTCGTCAGCCGGAATCGTTACGAATTTTCCCGGCTCATAAGAATTTTCAGCCCATATTTTTATAATTTCATAGCCGGGCTCACCGAGGGATTGCCAGTGCTCAGCGGATGCCGCAAAATCAAGTCCGGAAACATCTCTTGCATAAGGATAAGGGTCCTCTCCCTGTCCGTCATGAGATAATTTCGTATGAATATGCAGATCTCCCCAGCAAGGGGCCTTGTCACTTTTTGAAATTCTTATCGCATTTGAAACTGTATTGTCCATTTTAAAACGGAAAACACCTTCCTTTGAAATTCTAAAAGGAACAATCATGCTTCCTGTAAAATTCAGGTTTTCCGCTACAATTCCGCCATCATTACAATAAAGGGTTTTCTTCTCGAGACTGGACGATGAACAGTTATCAAAGCTGTCCAGTGAAACAATGAGGATCGGGAACTCCTCGTCAGGCTTTGCTCCCGAAGGCACAATAATCCGGGTAAAAGCACAAGGGCCCGGAAGTGTTATGAGTTTCAATTTTTTTTCGGGAGAAATGCCGTTTATTTTGACCTTCAGTTCTGATTTGTCTGTGATATAAGGGGCAAATGTGTTACGGTATCTGAATATGATTGCTTCCCCAGCCTTCAGTTTCCCGCTTTTCAGGATTCCTGCAATATTTCTTCCGTGTCTGGATGCTCCTTTTTCGTAAATCTGGTTACAGGCAGTTATAGATATTTCAAAAAAAACATTTCCGTCTTCGCTTTTGAATTCCACAAAATGCGCCCCATCCGGGTCAGTCGCCTGAAACTGCCGCGTGAAACTCGGGCCATTGACCAATGACCATGAGTTGGGTAATTGAATTTCGACCCGTGTTCCTGTATCCAGTTCAGTATCGGAAGTCAATTTTATTTCCAGTTCACAGTTTTCGCTGACCTGATAAGTGTCCCTTATTAATATTGTAGAAATTCCCATCCGGGTTATGCTCCTTCAGTAGTTAAATCTAAAAAAAGTATCACTAATGATAATAGTTAAATCATTAATGATATTATATATCTCATATAAAATTTTGTCAATAGCGAAAGTAAAATAAAGCATGAGAAATTAAAATCATGAGTAATCGGTCGCCTTATTTGAGGGTGCGGAAAGACGGTTTTGACAAAGCAAAACCCTCCCCCGTTGAGCGTGCAAGAACGAAAGCGGAAAGACGGTTTTGACGAAGCAAAACCCTCCCCCGTTGAGCGTGCAAGAACGAAAATCGGGGAGGGCGGTGCTTCGTCACCGCCGTATGCGGTGAAGCCGCCTGACCAATTACAAATCATGAATCAGGATGATATCTTCGAGTAAAAGCATTTTTTCAGGTAGATATTATTTGAGAGCTTTTATTTTTTCAAAAAAAACTCATCAAAGCTATTGACATACCTTGCCACGCAAAGTATAATATACATAGCGACACGAGGCATTGTAAACTGAAACAAGGAGAAAATCATGGAATACGATCCAAACCTCACAAGAAGCATGGTCGAACCGCTGATTCTTCAAATGCTCCACGAGAAACGCTGTTACGGTTACGAAATAATAAAACAGATTAAAGAAAGGACCAACGGCGAATTCGAATGGAAGGAAGGCACTATCTACCCCTGCATGCACCGCATGGAAGGAGACGGGCTTATTGAGAGTTTATGGGAAATCGCCGAAAACGGCAGAAAAAGAAAATATTACGCCATCACAAAAAAAGGAAAAGGCGTACTCGCCGAAAAAAGCAGTGAGTGGGCTTCTTTTTCAAAAGCGGTGAACGCCGTTCTCTTCGGTAAAGGTTTCAATCCCGCGGAGGCATAAGCATGGACATCAAAAAGAAAATTGATGATTTTTCGTCAGGGATAAGCTCCGGTCTGAGAGACGACCCTGAACTGATGCTTGATGTAAAGGAGGAAATAAAAAGCCACATTGAAGATTCGTGCGAATCCTTCAAAGATGACGGCAAAGGCGAAGAAGAGTCTTTCGAATTGGCAATGAAAAATTTTGGCCCTTCCGGCGATATAGGACAGGACATCATAAGCGCGAACAGAAAAAGGATGAAACTAAGGGCCGCCATCAAACTTGTATTCCGCGCAATCATAGTCCCGCTCTCCGTAATCCTGGCCCTTTACATTTTTCTCTACAGGATAGACAGTTTAAAGTATTTCATGAATTTAAATTCGTCCCTGGGCTTTTTTATTGAAACAAAAAGAAATCCAGAGAAATTGTGGAAATCTGAGCCTCAGAATAAAATATATCACGGCAATTATATTACCGATATCATAAACAAAGGAGATAAATCTAAAATAAAACCTGAAATAACCGCCGCTGAAAAATTTGAACCCCAGAACGCACGTTATAATTATATTCTTGCCGGAATAATACTTGATGAAACCTCAAAGCTTGAAGATGAAAAATCATGGAAAAGGAAAAATAAAAAGAACCCGGCAAATCTGAAATTTAAATTTCTAGAACCCCGCAATGACAAATCGGAAATTCTGATAATTGAGGATATTTCGAAACCCCGCTACGGCAAATCTGAAATACTGATAATCGAAGATATTCCGAAATTCGAACTTGGCCTGAAAGAATTCCTCAAAGGCGCAAGAAAGGAATATTATAATGCCTATGGAAAAGAAATGCTGGAACTTGAACTTAAAAAACTGCCTCCGGCAAAACACTACGAAGACATTCTTCTCAGGATAAGCATTGCCGCTGGATCATTACTTCCCGATCTTAGTCCCATAAGAAACATAAACAGGAAACTTGTTTCTTATGCCGGATATCTTGCGGAAAAAGGCAGGAATAAGGAAGCCATCGAACTTCTTGACGGCTGGAATACAATGCTTCACCAGCTTCCAGAACACCAATGGACGCTCATAGAAAAACTGGTGCTTTTTGCTATTGCATCCAATGGGAAAAACGTCGCGGAGTTTTACAAAAAACTCGGAGAGCCGCTGAAAGCAAAACAAGTGGAATTCATATCGCAAAAAATTACAGAACTCCAGAATGAATACTGGCCGCGAGATGAAAAATTCAAAAGAATTATTACCAAAAAGGAAAGGAATAATACTTATCTTGCAGAGAATCATTCAGGAATTCTTGGCGGAATGCTTCTGCCTGCCCTTGGCAGCGGCATAACGCTGAACAAAGAAGAACTGGCGCCAATGCGCGAACTTGATTATCTGATCTTTGAAAGAAAAATGCTGGAAGCCGCAATCCTTTTATTTATAGTAATTATGCTTGTCTGCGGAGTAATTACGCTTTACAGGATATTCCGCAACGGAAAAGATGACGCGCCTGTACTGCTTCTGCCGGATTTTAAAGATACCCTGAAAATCATCATATATGGAATAATCCTGCCACTCGGTTTCTACATAATCTATTCACGTTTCACATATTTCGGGAGACATGAGTTTTCCGCGCCTCTTGATTTGATAAAAAGAGCTGTGGAATTTTTTACAATGTCTGTTTTTTCGGTTATCCTGGTATTTCAACTGACCAAAACATCTGTAACGAAGAAAGCCGCCGCGCTTTCCATAATTCAGCCGACGAAGTTGAAAGTACAGAAACTGAAGCTTAAAGCCGCCGTGACAGCCATAATACTTTTGAGTCTCTGCATGATATTCGCCAAAGACGTGGATATCGTTTATGGGATACCAGCGATACTGGTGCTCTGCTCATGGATCATATTTTCTATCGTGGTCTTTCTGAAATATAAAGTAAAGAATGAGAAAAAAATCAGGCGAGGCACCATTACGCGTTCCATGATACCTGTATTTTCGCTGACGCTTCTGGCATTAACGCTTATCTGCCATCCTATACTTGAAGCATGGGAAAGACATGTAGTCAGAGAAAATCAGAATAATTTTTACAATTTCACGAGTTTCACAAAGTACGAAGGAAAACTTGTTCAGGAGCTCAATGAGAAAATCGGAAAAATTCTTAAAGACGCGAAAACTATCAGACTCCCAAACTGATTTTCAGCTTTAGGATGGAATGCTTTCCTACTTCAGTGGCTGTACCATAACCGAGGCTTTGCATTTGCCTTCGGATTCGCCTGCGCTCAGGATGGCGATGCTGAGGGGTTTGTTTTTGATGAGAATGTCGCCGCATTGAGAAGACTGCGGAAAAGTTCCCTTTGAAACATTCTGCCAGCCGCTTGAGAGAAGCTGCTGTTTCATTTCTCCTACAGACTGTTCCGCCGAGCTGTTCGCGGAAAAAGTGCCGTAGTAAAGTTTTTTATCCGGGAAATTCATATAGTTAAGGGGTTTTGCTCCCGACGGAAGCGGAAGCTGCGAAGGCCATGTGAACCTGTCAGGCAGTTTGTCGGGAAGCTTCATGGAGAATTGAATAACCGGATAATTTCCATCCGTCCCGGTCTGAAGGAGATAAATTCTTGTTCTTGCCCCGTCTTTATGTTTCACCGTCATAAGGAGCGCGTTTTTATTGGCGGAAAAAATACCGTCCGGATAAAGGCTTCTCAGCCGTGAGATATAGTTATAAAGGTCTGATTCGAGAAGAGTGATGGAGAGGCTTGTATTATAGCCGTTGATACAGACAGGCTCATCCCAGAGTTTAGTGCCGCCAAGGGCATGGCTGGGGCCGTCAGCGCCCCCTGAATTGCTTTTCCCGAAAGGCCAGAGTGTAAATACTTCAGCCTCAACAGAAAGCGATACATAGAATGATACGGCTAAAAAAGAAATAATAAAGACAAACTTTTTCATAGTCATCCCATGCTTATTGGAAATCCATGTTTTTCGAATGGCATTACAGAAAAAGGACATCATGTTTGAATATATCAGAATTAAGGTTTTTTTCAAGAAAGAGCTTCTCTCCTGAGAATGCTCGGATTAATTTGGAGATTGCTTTTGACTTTTGCGTGAAATGTGTAAGATTTTATACTGGAATAAATTTTTTGAGGAAATTATGTCACGCCAGAGGGCCCCGCAACTTATAGAACATGTCGGAGAGGCGAGTATTCGCATAGGCAGGGATTGTGTCAATATGCTTTCCTTCGTAGGGGAGCTTTCCGCGGGGATTATGGAAGCCGTAAAGCATCCGCGCAAAATAAGATGGAAGGAAACCCTCTATTATATGGACATGTGCGGGAGCGATGCTCTGCCTATTGTAATGCTTATCTGTTTTCTGATGGGGCTTATTCTGGGTTTTCAGGCGGCGGTGCAGATGCACAAGTTCGGGACGGACATATTTGTGGCGGACCTTGTAGGACTTTCCATAATCAAGGAACTCGGGCCGCTGATGGTGGCGATGATAGCGACGGGCCGGGCGGGTTCTGCCTTTGCCGCCGAAATAGGGACAATGAAAGTTTCGGAAGAGATAGACGCCATGGAAACCATGGGTTTTGTGCCGTGCAGGTTTCTGATAATACCCAAAGTGATAGCGATGCTGCTGGCAATACCGATACTGACGATTTTTGGGGACATAGCTGGAATTTTCGGAGGCTTCGTTGTAGGTTCCTTGAAACTTGAAATACCCGCGATAGCGTATTACAACAGGACGGTTGTGGCGTTGACATCGGCAAACTTTCTTTTCGGACTGATAAAGAGTTTTGTTTTTGCGTTTCTTATTGCCGGAGTCGGTTGCATGAGGGGATTTGAAGCGAGAACAGACGCGCAGGGAGTAGGAAGGGCCGCCACGTCGGCAGTGGTAAGCGCGATATTTTTAGTAGTAGTGGCTGACGCGCTTCTGACAATATTATTCAGCATGGTGGGACAATGAACAATTTGGACAAGCCTGTAATAGAAGTAAAAGACCTGAGTATCGGTTACGGCTCAAGGGTGGTAATGCAGAATTTGAATTTTTCCGTAAAAAACGGCGAGATTTTCATAATTCTCGGCGGCTCAGGTTGCGGAAAAAGCACTCTGCTCAAACATCTTATCGGCCTTTATCCGCCGTTTAAAGGTGATATTCTCATACACGGAGAAAGCATCGTCCACGCGGAAAACGGAAGAAAACGCGAGATAATGCGTTCTTTCGGGGTAACTTATCAGGGGGGCGCTCTTTTCGGTTCGCTTACCGTCGGCGAAAATATTTCTCTTCTTCTGGAAGAATATACGGAGATGAGCAAAGATGAAATTAACAAAACTGTAACTGAAAAGCTGAGGCTCGTAAATCTTGACGGCTTTCAGGACTATATGCCGGCAGAGCTCAGCGGCGGCATGAAAAAGCGCGCCGGTCTCGCCAGGGCAATGGCGCTGAACCCCAGACTTCTGTTTTTTGATGAGCCGTCCGCCGGCCTTGACCCCATAAGTTCGGCAGAGCTCGACAGGCTTATTCTCAACCTGCGCAAGGAATTCGGCACAACTATGGTAATTGTAACGCATGAACTGGACAGCATATTTTCAATAGCCGACAGGGTAATCATGCTTGATAAAGAAAAAAAGGGCATTACAGCGGAAGGAGACCCTCGTGATCTCCTCAATAATTCAAATAATAAATGGGTAAAGGACTTCCTGTCCAGGCTGAGCCTCAAGAGGGACTGAGACAGTATTTTTAATCTTTGAACTAGGGTTTGTTAATATGATAGAAGCAAACAGATATAAGCTGGGTTTATTTGTTATAATAGGATTTCTACTGCTGATGGGAATGTTGTTTTTCCTGGGCCTCTCCTCGGCTTTTCAGCGTAAGGCCACACTCGTTTCCCTTTTCAGGGAATCAATACAGGGCTTGGATGTGGGCTCACCCGTAAAGTTCAAGGGCGTTCCGATAGGAAAAGTTTCCAAGATTTCCATCCGCACAAAAGACAAGCTGATACGAGTGGATATGGAAGTGCTGCTTTCAGTTTTTGAAAAAGACACCGACATGAAGGACAAATCGGATTCTCTTGCGTTTCTCAGCGATTTCCTTAGAAAGGAACTTAAAAACGGCCTGCGCTGCCAGCTCGTTTATCTGGGCATAACAGGTATGAAGTTTGTCGAAATAGATTATTACAGTCTTGACAAAATTACTGAGATTCCTAAAGATATTGATTTCCCGGTCAACTACATTTATATACCGTCCACCCCTTCTCTTTTCGGAGACATGCTCAAAGTGCTTAACGAATCTCTGGCGAAGATCTCGAAAATCAAGTTTGAGGAAATATCCGAAGAACTTGCCGGAACGATAAAAGCCACCAGAAAACTTCTGGAAGACCCGAAACTCTCAAGCGCGGTTTCCAAGCTCGACCAGATAACAATCAATCTGGAAAAACTTACAGACAATGTATCCAAAACCATTACCGAAGAAAAAATCAGGGAAATAACAGACGAAATATCTGATACTCTGAAGTCTGTCAAATCTCTCGTAACCGAAGCTAAAGCCCAGATTAAAGAAGCCAAGCTTCCGGAAACGTCCGAACAGTTCAGAAACGCGTCATCTTCAATAAGCGAATCCCGTAAAAATATATTGAACACTCTCTTGAAGCTTGACCAGACACTTGACGCGATAACGGAATTCGTGAATTACCTTGATGAAGACCCAAGTTCACTTCTCAAAGGCAAACACAAGCCTGAGACATTAAAGATATTGCGTGAACAGGAAAAAAAAGAAACAGTAAAATAGAAGACAGACAGGAGGAAAAATGAAGAAAAATCTTTTAATCGCACAATCAGGCGGCCCTTCGCCGGTTATAAACAGTTCCCTGCGCGGAGTAGTGGAAGCCGCAAAAGCATTCCCGGGTAAAATCGGGACAGTCTATGCCGGGTGGCATGGCATAGAAGGAGTACTCAAAGAAGAACTTCTTGACCTTTCCGCACAGGATGAAGACGAAATATCGCTTCTGAGAAACACCCCCGCCGCAGGGGCGATAGGCACTTGCCGTTATAAGATAAAATCAAATCAGAAAGAGGATTTTGAGCGGGTTATAGCCATACTGAAAGCCCATAACATAGGCTACTTCCTCTATAACGGCGGAAACGATTCCATGGACACCGCTCATAAAGTCGCGAAACTCGCGCAGGAACGCGGCCTGGACACCATCGGCATCGGCGTTCCCAAAACTATTGACAACGACGTCGGCGACAGCGAATTTAAAATCATAGACCATACCCCCGGTTACGGCTCTGTCGCCAGATACTGGAGCCACATAGTCCAGAACGCCGAAGAAGAAAACAGAGGCTCATATCCGGCAGATCCCGTACTTGTTCTTCAGGCAATGGGCCGCAAAATAGGTTATATCCCGGCGGCGGCAAGGCTCGCGGACCCTAAACGCGAAATGCCCCTCCTGATATTCCTCGCCGAAGGCAAGCTCTCAATGGAGAATATGGCCGATATCATAAATGATAAACTTAAAGAACGCGGCAGGGCTGTCGTAGTCCTCAGCGAAGGCTGTGAAGTAGGCGACCTCGGGTTTACCAAGGACAGCTTCGGACATGCCCAGTTCGGCGCCAGCCAGACTACCGTACAGCAGGCCCTCGTCAATTACCTGAACGCAAACGGCATCAAGGCCAAAGGCAGCGCGCGCGGACAGACTTTCGGCACAGACCAGCGCGATACGGCAATATACGCTTCCACCGTTGATCTGGATGAAGCCTACAGGGTCGGACAGAAAGCCGTTCTCCTCGCTGTAAACGGAGAAGGCGGCTACATGTCAACAATCCTTCGCGAAAACGGCCTCATATATCAGGTGCGCTATGATAAAGTGCCCCTCGAAAAAGTCGCGAACTCGGAAAGGTTCTTCCCTGCCGAATGGATTACGAAATGCAAGGCCGATGTAACTGATGATTTCGTCAAATACTGCCGTCCGCTTATCGGCGAAGACTGGCCCAGCGTCCCCATGATAAACGGCAGACAGCGCTTCACTCAGTTCAAACCTTTATTCGCGAATAAAAAACTTCCCGAATACGTTCTCGAAGCTTACAGAAAAAAATAAGTTTCCATATAAACCCGTGCTGTTAAAAAAACGGCACGGGTTCATTTTTTTTCCGCAATCAGGAAAACATTATTCTCCGATAATATCCCTGATTGTTTCTTCCGAAACTGGACCTTCCCTCAATATCCTGAAACCATCAGCGCTGAAATCAACCACGGTCGAAGGAATGGCGTTTTCAGGGAGGGGGCCGCTATCAACGGCAAGCTCAGGTTCGCCGTTGAAATCAGCCAAAGCTTCGTCAACTGTCAACGCAGGGGGCTTTCCCGAAAGATTGGCGCTGGTCGAGGCAAGAGGCTCTCCAAGTTCTCTCAAAAGCTTAAGGACAAAATTGTGGTCAGGGATTCTGAAACCTGTTTTTGAAAGTCCGCTTTTGTCGGGAACAATTATTGTAAGAGGCCCGGGACAGAGCTTTGAAGCCAATTTTTCCGCCGCCGGAAGAAGTAGCGCGTCAGTTTTTTTCAGCGCTTCAACATCATGGACAAAAAGGGCGAGAGGTTTATTTTCGCTTCTTTTTTTCAGCTCGTAAATCTTTTTCGCGGCGTCTTTATCGGAAGCCCTGCAAACCAGTCCGTAAACAGTCTCCGTAGGAACAAGCAGAACACTTCCATTCACGGATAACGCACTGATACATTCCCTGATAATTGTTTCTTCCTCAGCCTGACCCAATTTAAAAATCTTCATATTCACCAACACATTGCTTTTTTCTTCTTTGTCTTTATATTAGCGTCAATATGAAATTTTTAAACAGGGAGCGCTGATGAATTTTCTTTTTCTGCCTGATAAAGTCAAGAAGGAACTCGGTACCCAAACCCCGGACAAGCAACCCCTCGCCGTATTGAGAACAAGCGCCTGCTTTGACGGAAGCCCCGGCGAAGGCTATATAATCGCTATGGAAGACAGGACTTTTCTCTTTTCCAGAAGCATCGGAGAGGACAATTACAGAAAGCTTGAAATTCCATACCCGGAAATATCTTCCCTTTCCATAAAAAAGGAAAAATTCGAATCGTTTATCGATATGGCTTCCGGCGGCACGAAATACCTGATAAAATTCTCGGGCTTCGAAGAAAAAGACATTATGCCGATGCTGGAAAAGTGGTCATCCGTAACTCAAAATACCAGCCCGGAAAAGACTCCCCCGAAACAGCCAGAACCAATTCCCTCAGTTCAGGAAGCTCCCCCGTTAAGAACGCCGACAATATCACCGCCGGTCGGACTTGCGGCCGCTCTCATGTTCCTCGCCACGGCGGATAACAAAATAGCCCAGTGCGAAGACGATTATATAAGAAAAACATTCTGTGATAACGATGAAATACTTAAAGCGGGACTCGAATATTATAAATCACACAGTTATGATGAAGTAATTGCGGAATTATCAGGGCTCGACCATCAGCAGGCGCTCTGTGTTCTCGCCAACATGACGGAATTGAGCATGAGCGACGGGACTTTCAGCAGCAGACAGCAGAAAATGATATGGAAATTCGCGCAGGCCGTAAATCTCACTCACGACGAATATCAGACAGTAAAAGACGTACTGCTTCTCAAAAATCAACTGGTCGTCCTCTACAATAAATAATTTTGCGCACCATGAAACTTGAAAAAAAATCCGTTGACGGCTGGAAATGGCAACTTAAGGATTTCTCTGTCCTCGCGCCGTGGTTTGCCGATTATTCCGCCTTCATTCGTAAAAACAGCGTCAAAAGCAACAAGCTCAGGACTGTTTTTAAAGTAACGGGCGGGGGGAAAAACCTTTATGTGAAATATACCAACCCTAAATCCCTGACCGGAAAGTTGAAAGCGCGTCTCGTACCGCAGGTCAAATCAGAATTTGAGTCAGCCGTATTTCTCGAAAAACATTCAATACCGCATGCTGAATATCTGGGATGGGGAATAAAAGGCAATGAGGGAATGCTTATATCACTTGAACTGGCCAATGCCGTCAACGCCCGGGATTTCTGGTTTGAGCACGCCGCTGTCAATGTTGAAAAGAAAAAACTTTTTCTCCTTAACTTCTCTTCTTTCCTGAAACTTTTTTTTTCATCCGGACTTCTTCATCCGGACTTTCATATAGGGAATCTTCTGTTCAAGCCTGACTCTTTTCAGTTCTTCATAGTTGACCCCTACGGGATAAAAGAAACGGGCGTACCATCTCCCTCCGACATCTTCAGTATGTCACGGATAATCGGAGCTCTCAGAGGGGAGCTGTCGGACACTGAGGCCATGGACCTGATCATAAATTCGGGAATGGCCGAAGATATTTCCAGCGCCGGAAAGCTCTGGCGGAAAATATTGAAGGCCGAAGCTGAGGAAATTGAAAAACTCTGGCCGAAGCGAAAACTGCAAATTCTGAAAAGCTCTTCCAGATATGCCATGCAAATACATGATGGGTTGTTCATACGTAATTCCATGTATGGAAAACCATTTTTCTCTCCTGATATGCTCAATGATGAAAAGTTCATTAAAACAACTTTCAAATTATTGGAAATTCCCGGAGAAAAAGCAGAAAAGTTATGGCTGGCTTCTTTCAGGCTTCAATTTCACCGGATTGCGCATCCTATGCCCCTTGCCTGGGTAAAAAGTTCTGAAGCCCCTCACATTCTTTACTTCAGCAGGGACCTTGAAACACCCTGCCTCCATGCAAAAGAGCTCGCGGAACGACGCAAAACAGCCGGACAGGACGCCTTGTTCAAAAATTTTATTGACGAGCTCTCTATTATACAAAGGAAATGACATAATAAAGTTTTTTTTGTAATATCGGTTTATTTTAAGAGTCCTCTTGATTTTATATCTGTATTGTATTAGGTTATAACTGTCTGTTTTGGTACTCTTTATATTTGGGGAGGAATGTTCTTGGACGAGGATAAAGAGAAAAGCAAGGAAGAGCTTCTTGAAGAATTGACTTACCTGCGCAATCAGCTTGAAGAATTCAAACAGCTGAACAAGCGTTACTTCGCAGAAGGTTCGAATTACAAGAAACGGGAAGAAGAGTTCAGGGCGCTTGCTGAAAACTCTCCCGATATCGTCGCCAGATACGACCGCAATCTTCGTTTCCTCTACGTAAACCCCCCTATAATGGCCCTGAATGGAGTGCCGCCCGAAGATTACTTCGGAAAAACTTACAGAGAGCTTGAATATCCTGAATATATTTCCAAATACTGTGAAAGCAAAATAAAGGAAACTTTCAGGACACATAAAATACAGCAGGACCAGTTTGAAGTGGATGGACTGGCAGGGCATTTCATATTTGACTGGATACTGATACCTGAATACAACGGAGAGGGAAAAGTCGAAAGCGTTCTGACCATATCCAGAGACATCACCGAACTTAAAAAAACCCAAAAAGCATTATCAGATTCGGAAAAAAAACTCTTTTTCCATATTCAGCAGTCACCACTGGCTTATATCGAATGGGACGCCACGTTCAAAGTCCTGGAATGGAACCCTGAAGCTGAACGCATCTTCGGCTACAGCAAAGAAGAGGTGCTGAACAAGAACGCATATGACTTGATTGTCACAAAGCATGTGGACGTATATACCGGAAATATGAGTTTTTTTGACGGCACCGGCAAAACGGAAAATCAGACAAAATACGGCAAAAGAATATATTGTGAATGGTACAATACTCTGATATTTGACCATGCAGGACAGATAACAGGCATGGTCTCACTGGTTGACGATATTACCGACATCAAGGAAACTGAGGAAGAACTTTTCCAGTCAAGACAGAAGTTTTCCGTGCACATAGAAAAAACCCCGATGTCATACGTTGAGGTGGATAAGAAATTGGAAGTGGTAAACTGGAACGTCTCAGCCGAAAAAACTTTCGGCTACCCTAAAGACGAAGCCATTGGAAAAGACCTCCTTAAACTGATTGTCCCTCCTGAGATGAGTGAACACATGGAGGAAGTTTTCAGATCGGTACTCAATCAGACAGGCGGCTACAGCAGCACATGTGAAAATGTCTCTAAAAACGGTAAAAAAATTGTCTGCGAGTGGCATAATACGCCCCTTACCGACAGCAAAGGCACAGTAAAAGGCGCGTCTTCTATCATCCACAACATTACCGAAAGGATAAAATCGGAAGAGGAACTGAAAAACGCAAAGAGGCAGGCTGAAAGCGCAAATTACGCAAAAAGCGAATTCCTCGCCAATATGAGCCATGAAATCAGAACTCCCCTGAACGGAATTATCGGTATGGGCGAACTTCTCTCTGAAACATTTCTTAACGAAGAGCAGAAAGAATATATAGACAGCATAAACTCTTCCGGCAAAATGCTAATGACCATAATCGATGATATCCTTGATTTCTCAAAAATAGAAGCAAGAAAACTCACGCTTTTTTCAGAGCCGCTGTACATGAAACGCCTTATTCAGGATATTTACAATGCCATTAGAGTATTGGCTGAGCAGAAAGATATTGAGTTAAGGCTTTCCATTGACGACAAAATAGAAAAACCTGTAATGGGGGATACTGTAAGGCTCCGGCAGGTATTTATGAATCTTCTCGGTAACGCCATAAAGTTTACCAGAAAAGGTTATGTCGAACTGACTGTGAAATCAGAACTCCTTTCGAACAACACCGCTGTTTATTTCATTGAAGTAAAGGATACAGGTATAGGCATAGCTGATGAGGACAAGGAAAAAATATTTGAAAAGTTCACTCAGTCGGATAATTCATCCAGAAGAATGTTCGGCGGCACAGGGCTCGGACTTGCCATATCAACCGGTTTGATTTCGATGATGGGCGGGACGATAAAACTCGACAGCAAGCTGGGATCAGGTTCGACATTTTATTTTGATCTTAAATTCACGGTGTCTGAAGAAAACTTCGACCCTGATAATGAAGAACCTTTTTTAGGTGATGATTTGAAATTTCCCGAAAAAGTCCTGATAGTTGAGGATAATCAGGTAAATCAGAAACTGATAATGAAAATGCTGACCAAGCTCGGCTGCAAAGTTGATCTCGCGGAAAATGGCATAGTAGCATTGAATAAAATTATGACAAACGAATACGAAATTATATTTATGGATGTTCACATGCCGGAAATGGACGGACTGGACGCGACTGAGGAAATAAGGGCCTTTGAAAAAAAGAGAAACCGCTATACCCCCATTATCGCGATGACCGCGCTCGCCACAAAATCAGACAGGGAAAAATGCCTCGCCTGCGGCATGGACGATTATATGCCCAAACCCATAAGAAAAAAAATTCTGGTCGATATCCTCAAAAAATACAGGGCTGACAAGTCCTGAAACTTAAGCTTTTCAGAGCCCTCTTAATTTCCCGGTTTGAAAATAAAAGGGAAACGCAAAAGAGAAAGCAACACTAAACTCGGAATAAACCCGGCCGCCGGAAGCATGAAAAATACAAAGAAAAGTACCCCGAAAGTCCCTCCGGCCATTTCCCATGCCCATAACTCGGCGCTTTTCTTTACCGTACTCCTGTCCGCAAAATCAGAATAAGCGCAACCCGCCGATGAAGCCCCCAGAAATAAAAGTATAAATATTAATATCCTCGTGTAAAGTTGAGGTGTATAAACAATAAACGGCAATAAAAGAGGAATAAGAAATGACATTATCATGATTGTTTTTTTAAGGTTTATGTACTCCCTCGAAACCCATGCGCCCAGCGCTGTGCCGCCTATGAAAATACCAATTGCCGCCGCCAGGTCCCCATACAAGGCCCCGCAGCGGTTCTGATAGATGAAAAGCAGCAGAAGCTCAAGCCCCATCGCGTATAACCCGTTCTCAAATGACGCAAACGAAAGATATCTTACTATGTTTCTCGCCAAAATAAACCTTACAAGAATATACAGCGAAAGCGCCCATATAAGGATAAATAACCATTTATTGAAACACCACTCAATAAATTTGGTAATTGCGCCGGGATTCTGAATATCCCCGGAGAGTATCCCGGCTTTGTATCTAAGATAATAAAAAGGCAGGACAGGCCGTGAATCTCTGTTCTCTTCCGCGTATTCTGCGGATTTTTCTATTTCCTGGCTTTCGCTCATCTGCTCGGACTGCGAAAATATCACTGACATCATTCCTTGTGGAAATTCTTTAAAAGCCTTCATGTATTTCCCTATTCTCGCGTCAAGCTTCGTGAAGACCGCTGTAACATTGGAACTCCCCGCCGCTATCAGCTTATTTTCTCCAGGCGTTATCGCTATTTTGGGAAAAACTTTTCTCAGAGTTTTTATTATGGAAGCATTGAAAACATTTGTAGCCGCGCCGCTATAGCCGCGGCTGGAACTCATACATGTCACGAAAACACCGTAAGCTTTCAGGTGAGTTGAAACAAGATTGAAAAATTCCTCGGTAAAAAAACGGTTCCCGGAGAGCGTATCAGGCTCCGCGTCCATAAGTATTATCAGGTCATACAGCTCGTTGTCTTTTCTTGAACGCTCCTCAAGATATGCCCTGGGGTCAGCTCTGATTATATCGATTTTTTTCTCATTCCGCGGAATTATCCCGAGTTTTTCTGAAGTGTCAATAAGCTCTCTGTCCAGAGAGAGAAAATCAATTTTGGAAATTACAGTAAGTCTTGAAAGCGCTTTAAGCAGATTTGAAAAGGGGGAACTTATCAGCAGCACTTTAAGGTTCGCCCGTTCCGGCTGCATGGCGGCGAATACCGCCGCCGGATAAGCCAGTTCCGGCTCCTGAGGAAGAGTGGCCGCCACTTTGCCATCTATATATATTACTGTCCTCCTCTCTTCATTTTTCCGGGAAACGGAGGATGTATTTCCTGTTTTCTCCGCCTCCTTCAGAAAATCAACCCTGCCGTAAGGGGTCTCAATGCTCTTTTCGTATTCAAAGCCTTTCAATATTTTTTCCCATTTGTACTGAAATATTTTTTTGTCAAACTTCAGGCAGAGAAAAACCGCGGAGAGAGAAAGAAGCGCCAAAAAGCAAAGCCCGATACGGACGGGTATTTTCACCCGGGATTTGAAAAACAACATGCTGATGCCGATTAAAGGCAGTGTCATGCCATATATCGATATTACGGCAAGCGGCTTTGCCAAACCGGCAAGCAGAAAGGAAAATACAAGTCCGCCCAGCATATCGCCCAGCGCGTCAACAGCATAACAGCCTCCGGCGTTTTCCCTGCTTGAGGCCGTCGAAAGAAGCCCGTAAATAGCGCCGTTTATGATGCCGAACGGCAAAGGGGCCAGAATACAGAAAAAGATGAGCTCATTGGCCCCGAACGGGGTATCAGGCCGTCCGCCAAGCAACGGAGGAAAGAGTACGGCAAAAAGAAAAGAGGCTATCGCCAGCAGAGGCGAAAGCGCACAGAAAAAAGAAGCGAAAGCCTCAAAGTGTTTTTCAATGAAATTCCTGAAAAACGCGCACAACGCACAGCCTGCGGCAGTCCAGGCCATAGCCGCTCCCAACGCTATCACAAGCGTGAGCTCCATCCCGGAAAACCTGATTATCAGTTCCCTCAAAAGCACCGCTTGGAGCAGTTGCGAATATATCCCCTGAAAAAACAGGACAAGATATATCTTTGAGAAAAACCTTCTTAAAAAACCTTCTCCCATTTCAACTCTTGATTTCATAATTGAAAATATACTCTGGAAATCACACAAATAAAATGAAGAATGCAGAATGAAAAATGCGGAATGATGAAAACCTTACGTTGAGATTTTGAGATTTTTCCCGACAGTATGCTTTATGGAACCGATTATTTTTAGGAGCTCATCACAGTCAGCAAGCATGGAATGAGCCATTTTTTCGAAGAGGCAATCAGATGCCAGAAGCAGGCGAAGCCAGTAATGCGTCTCTTTCGCTTCCTTATATGCAATACTAATTTTGCTGTGAAAATCTTTTTTAGTTTGAGCTCCGTCTGCCTCTTCCATATTTGCGCCTATAGAAGTACCGGAACGCAGAATTTGTCTGGAAATAATAAAATCTTTATTTTTTTCTCGGAGGTATTTTGCCAGCTTTATAATTCGGACCGCAAATTTAAAACTTTTCCCAAGCCCAATATTTTCTTCATTCTTCATTCTTCATTCTTTAGATTACCGGTCTGAAAACGGCGGTACCTCTGGCAAGATCTATTCTGTCAAGGTGGACGTATATGAAATTGCCGCACTTGTAGTCCTGATGGCCTTTGAATGATTTGAATTTTTTCGTATCACTGTTGAACTTGAAATGACCCGGCAACTGGGAAGCCGGGACAAAACCGTAAATCCCGAGGCGGCTTATATCGACTATCAGTCCGGCACTTGAAATTTTCGTGATAACGGCCTCGTACATGGATTCTACGTTGCCGTTCTCAATTTCCTGTTCGAGAAACTGGAGTTTGAGCCTGTCATTGGCGGCATAATAAGCTTCATCATTGTTTATTTCCTTGTCCGAACAGTCGGCAGCTATAAGCTGGATATCTTTTTTTGAACGGAGCTTACCCTTGAAATCAGACGCCCATAACTGCTGATGAACTATCAGGTCGGGGTAACGCCTTATGGGACTGGTAAAATGAGAATATGTCGTCTTGCCAAGTCCGAAATGGAGCTCGGGGTATTCCGTATAGAACGCGCGTGGAAGCGAGCGCAGGAATGCACTCGTTATGACAGGTTTTTTGTGATCGTCAGGAATCTGTTTGAGGAAGTGATTGCATGCGGTACGGCTGCTGAGGTCTCCGGTTTTCAGACCAAAGGAGGCTGAGATGAAGACTGAAAACTCTTCCAGTTTTTCGGCTTCCGGTTCCGGGTGTATCCTGAAAATACCCGGTATTGATTTAGCTATGAGTTCTTTCGCTACTTCGGTATTGGCGGCAAGCATGCAGTCCTCGACCAGTTCATCAGATTCCGTCTGCACTTCTCTTTTCAGTCCGATGATTTTGTTTTCCTTTTCATCACAGAGTACCCTTATAACGGTGGTGTAAATTTCCAGAAACTCCTCGCGCTTTTTGCGAAATTCGCGCATCTTCCGGGTCAATTCCGTCAAGGTGCTCATTTTTTCGCGGAAATTTTTATCCCAGGATTTCGGAGTTTTGCCGTCGATGAAATTCTGCACCTCATCGAAAGTCAAACGCTTTGTTACTCTTATCAGTGAATGAAATCTTTTTGACCTGATTATTTCGCCTGTATTTGTGTTAAGCGTGATAATCACTGAATGAGCGGAGGAAGCTTTATCAGGTGTAAGGCTTATGAGGGCAGTAAGGGCTTTGGGCAGCATCGGCATTGTTCTGCCGGGAAGGTAAGCGGTGAAAGCCCGTTTCAAGGCTTCCTTGTCCCACTTGCTCCCGTGTATTATCCAGGCGGCGACATCGGATATATGAACGCCGAGTTCTATTTCGTCATCTTTTTCGCCGGGCGCAAGTGAGATGGCATCATCGTAATCCTTTGCGTCTTCCGGGTCTATTGTCACACAGAAAAGCCCTGTCAGGTCTTTCCGTTCTATTTCCAGCTCCGGAAGCTGCGCCGCTTCTATGTTCTGTTCCTGCGAATACCTCGGCGGCAGGTCGAATTCGCGGACTATGGCTTCAAGGTCAGCGGCTATTCTGCCGGCTTTTCCAATCACTGAAATCACCGCGCCGCGCAATTCTTCGCCTCTTTGTTTTCTTTCGGCATGAATAAGCGAAGCCTCTATCCAGTCACCGCGTTCCGCTCCCTCCAGATGTCCGCTGAGTTTTATATCGTAAGGCAGTTTTTTGCTCAACGGCCTCAATTTATGTCCGGCTATGAGCTCGCCTACGACGCTGGTGCGGGACCGTTCAAGTATGTCGGTGATTTTTCCGGCGGGGCCCTTTCCGCTCCCTTCATCCGAAACCCTTTCCGGCAGAAGTTCGACTTCGACTTCATCCCCGTCCATTGCCGACCCGATAAAACGAGGGGGAATGAAAATATCTTTGCCCTCCTCGAAAGGCGCGACAAAACCGAAGCCTGACGGAGTAACTGAAAGTGTGCCGCGGATGCTTATTGCAGGGTGTTTTCTATCTTCGCCCTTTACTCTGGAATGCCCTTTGGTCTTGCGTTTTGCGGTCATAGTTTCCGGGGGGTTTTCAAGTTTATGTTTTTCTGTTTGCTCAATTTATGTCGTAAACACGTCAAGTTCAAAAGCAATCACCGGAATAAGTAAAATTTTCCGTTCTGCTTTTTAGAAATGCTTTTTGTACGGACAATTCCGGCAAAGACTATCCTGTGTTTTTTCATTCCGGTAAACGGCTTCCTGAAGCAGTCCCATTATTCTCGTGTGTATGGAGATAGTCTCTCCTTGTTCATCCACACGGTGTTCAAGTTTCTCAAACCTTTTCTCAATCCCGTTTAACGTGTTCAGTGATCCAGAAGGGATTTTTCCATTTTTTCGATCGCGGTCCGTATATCTCTCAGATTTTCTATCATATTATTACCATCCAAATCCTCCAGTTTGAACGGAGCGTTCCGGTACGTACAGCGGAATTCTTTTTTATCCGGCTCGAACGTATAAATAAATACCGCGTATTCGCTAGGTAGAACAATTTCGCTTCTATTGATTTTTTCAGCAAAAGAATTTGCATAAACAGTGACTAAGATTGCTAAAATACATAAAGTTTTCAACAGGTGATTTTTTTGAGGTAATCAATCCAGAGCGCCATGCCTTCACCGGTTTTTGCGCTGAGTTCAAAGGTGAAAGCTCCAGGATGCACCTGCTGGATATATTTACGGCATTTGGCTATATCCCAGTCAAGATGAGGTATCAGGTCGATTTTGGAAATTATCACGGCTTGGGACCTCGCGAAAAGCACGGGATATTTTACCGGTTTGTCCTCTCCCTCGGTAGTCGAAAGAAGCGCGACTTTGAAATTTTCACCCAAGTCAAACGCCGCGGGACAGACAAGGTTTCCGACATTCTCAATAAAAAGGAGTTTCGTATCATCATCAACAACGGACGGAAGCACGCGGCTTATCTGTTCGGCTGTCAGATGACAGGAACTGTAAGTCTCAATCTGAAGCACCTGTGCCCCCCTGCCCTGCAAACGCACGGCATCATTATCCGTCTGCTGGTCGCCTGTTATCACCGCGCACTTTATTCTGTCCTTCAGCATGTCAAGGGTTTTCTCAAGAAGCATAGTTTTACCCGAACCGGGAGACGAAATAATGTTCACCGCGACTACTCCTCTATCCAAAAGCCATCTGCGGTTTTCATCCGCCAGCCTGTCATTAGCGGCAAGGACTTTTTCTTCCACTGTGATTTCCCTGCTTTCAGAATGCTCATGGGCCTTCTCATGGGAGTGAGTGTGCATGTGGAGATGCCCGTCGCGCTTGTGAACATGATACTCATGGTTATGGTGTCCGCTATTATCGCAGCCGCATTTTTCGCACATTTTATTTTACCTCCAGTGATTTCAGGGTAAAGTCTTTTCCATCGACTATTTCCACGTTTTTAGAATTACACTCCGCACACCTTATCAGGGGCAGTTTAACGGTCGTTTTTCTTCCGCAATCGCCACATTTAAGCGCAACCGGGACAAGTTCAATTATGAGTTTTGCCTTTTCAAGCGGCGTGCCCTCCGCCGTTACGGAAAACGCAAACTCGAAAACTTCCTTTTCCACTCCTGAAAGCGCGCCCATGCTGACAGTAACACTGAGAAGTTCCGAAACATTTTCCTTCTCAATTATTCCATTTATCTGTTTAAACAGAGAGTCAGCCAGGGCCAGTTCATGCATCAGCATATCCTCGGTAAAAGCTCTCCGCGAGGCACGTCAAGCAGCCGTTTTCCGCCGCCGAATGTTTTTATTGTAACTCTTTCAGGCTCAGTATTCACGCGTCCGATCACGGCGGAATTCGCGCCTTCGGGAAGAGATTTCCATATTCTGATTATTTCCGTCGAAGCTTCTTCTGAACAAATCAATATCATCCTGCCCTCGCAAGGGGAATTAAGCAACTCAAGGCCTAAAATTTCAGAGACGGCCCTCGTACCGGGAGCAAACGGAATATCGGCTTCACAAAGAGTTATTCCCGAAACGGAATCTGAAACTATCTCATTCAGCACAGCCGCCGTGCCGCCTCTTGTGGGGTCTCTCATAAATTTTACGGATGGCCTCAGTTCTTCGGAAATCGACTGGACAAGCCGATGGACGGGGGCGCTGTCGCTCCGAAGCTCTTTCATGGCATTCAATCCGTGGCGCGCGGACATTACAGCCATGCCGTGATCTCCCAATGTGCCGCTGGCAATAACGCAGTCTCCGTCAGAAAGCCGGGCTTTGCCAAAATTAAAACCGTCTATGGCTTCACCTATCCCCGATGTATTGATATAAATTTTATCGCAATGCCCCTTTGGGACGACTTTGGTATCGCCGGTAACTATCCTAACCCCGCAGTTTTCAGCAGCATTTTTGAGAGAATCAAGCATCCTCCTCAAAACGCTGATTTCAAGCCCCTCCTCCAATATCAGGCCAAGGGAAAGCCAAAGGGGGTTTCCACCCGCCGCGGAAATATCGTTAACTGTTCCGTGCACGGCGAGACTTCCGATATTTCCGCCGGGAAATTCAATCGGGCTGATTACAAAACTGTCCGTCGAAAAAATAAGTTTCTGTCCGGGGAAACGCAGAGACGCCGCGTCAGGCAGGCCGTTCAGAGCCTCGTTCCCGAATCTCGGCAGAATTTCTTCTTCAATAAATTCGGCTGAAAGCCTTCCGCCTCCGCCATGAGCCATTTGTATTAATTTTTCCATCTTCTAAAGCTAATACAGATTTTCAAATAATCAAAACAGATGTCGGCAAAGCGAATTTTATCAATCTTTCATTTGCGATAGTCCCTATTTGAAGCTACAATATTCGAAAGAACTTGAAAACAAGAGGATTTTTCAGATGATTTCAAAAGAGGAAATAGGGAAATTTGAAGGCGAGCTTAACAGCTTCAGCAGTACGATAAGGGAAAACGCTCTCTCCGAACTGATACAGCTCATGGAAAACGGGGAAATAATAGCGGAACAGCCCTGTGAAGAACATAACATGCACTGCCATACTTTTTACTCCTATAACGGTTACGGCTATTCTCCATCATATATAGCGTGGTGGACTAAAAAACATGGCCTTTTCGCTTCGGGCATTGTTGATTTTGACGTTCTTGACGGGGCTGATGAATTTCTCAAATCCTGTTCTAAGCTTAACGTAAGAGGCGCCTGCGGCATAGAAACGCGCGTTTTCATATCCGAACTCATAGACAAGGAAATAAACTCCCCCGGCGAACCCGGCATTTCCTATCACATGGGCGTCGGCTTCCAGAGCGGAGATGTCGCTCCTGAAGTAAAAGATTTTTTCACAAGCCTTAAAAAAACAGCATCAGACAGGACAAGGGAAATAGTAAAAAAAGTCAATGCCTTCCTCGCTCCGGTAGAACTCGATTTTGAGAGAGACGTCGTGCCGCTCACCCCTGCCGGAAACGTAACGGAAAGACATGTCTGCGAGGCATATTCGACAAAAGCCGAAAAAGTATTCACGGACAATGCCTCCAGAGCAAAATTCTGGTCCGAAAAACTGGGCGTTTCATCTGATGAAGCAGGGAAACTGATACTCAACACCGTAAAACTCCAGGGCGTTATACGTTCGAAAACAATGAAATCCGGAGGAGTAGGCTATGTAAAACCGAAACCCGAATCCTTCCCGCCTCTGAAACAGATGAATGAATTTACATTGAAATGCGGCGGAATACCCGTCATAACATGGCTCAACGGCGAATCAGCCGGAGAAGCCGACCCGGATAAACTTCTTGAACTTCACATAAAATACGGGGCTGCCGCGATAAACATCATTCCCGACAGAAACTGGAATTTACCTGATCCCGAAATGAAAAAGAAAAGAGTCGCCGAACTTCATAAGATAATTGAAGCTTCAAAGAAAAAAGGTCTCCCCATAATAGTCGGCACGGAAATGAACGCTCCCGGCTTGAAGCTGATTGATGATTTCTCATCGGACGCACTGCATCCGTATTTCAAAGATTTCACAGACGGGGCCGCAATAGTCTTCGCCCATTCGCTTCTACAGAAAAAAGGCATGGGCTATCTCAGCGCGTGGGCAACTGAAAATTTCAGGGACGTTTTTGATAAAAATAAATTTTTCATAAAAGCAGGCAGAAAACTTTCTCCGTCAGCATGGCGCGAAACGGAAAAACTCCAGG
>MHBF01000051.1 GCA_001803225.1 Lentisphaerae bacterium GWF2_44_16
CTTCAAGGAGTTGTTCCATTCTCTTTGAGCCGCTTATTATGTAGTTGAGGGCCATTACGATTTCCTCATGGATTATACCGTCAACATTAGCCTTATCGGGAACTTCTGCTGTCTCAAAAAGCTTCTGAAGCGACATGCAGGCAGTTTTAAGCTCCTCACTGAAACCTTGTATGCTGATAAGAGGTGTTCTCAGGTCATGCGAAGCCGCGTAAAGTATCTGTTCAAGTTCCTCATTCTTTCTTTTGAGAGCTATATTCTGCTGAATGATTGTTTTGTTTCTGTCAATGACTTTCTGTTCCAGAACTTCATTGAGTTTTTGAATTTCCTCCGCGTCCTCTCTTATCTTCTGATCTCTCATCTTGATTGCGGACTGCATATCGTTGAAGGAATTGGCGAGACTGGAAATTTCCACAGGAGAAATAATTTTTATTGACTTGTTGAAATCCCCGGCGCTTATACGCCGCGCGCCTTCTTCAAGTACCTTGAGGTTTACAGTGATATTTCTGAAAATGCTTATAGAAACAAATATAAGGGTCACCAGCGCAAGCAGTATGGCAAAAGCGGTGCTGAAATAAAATCTCTCAATGATTTCCCGGTCATTCTGTATCTGGAGTTTTACCCCCTCAAGAATTATTATTATTGTTTTATGAACGGAAGGAAGGAAACTGCTTTCGATATTGAGTATATGTTCGACATCATCTTTTTTCCCCTCCCTGCAAAGTGCTATGGATTTCGTGTATGCGTCAGCCTGGCGTTTCTTGTTGTCAAGAAAATTTTCATTGAATACGGAACCTTTGATGGATATCCTGCTGTCTTTTTCCCATTTGCTCAGAAACCTTTTCCATTCTTTCAGGTTGTCAAACCAGTCATTGAGCCGCTTCTGGAGTTCATCAAGTTCCGCGGGACTGACGGGCCCGGACTTATTGCCGGCCATCCCTCTAAGGTTCTCAATAATCCCGCGTTCGCTTTCCTCAAGGGCAAGATAATTGCTTATCACGTGATGGCTTTTCTGGAGCTGGACAATTTCATCATACTGCATCTTGTGGGTGAAATACATCTGAAAAAGCACAGCGGCAACAAAGACCGAGAATACTAAACTCAGTATAACGAGCTGATACTTTATGCTTTTACCGAACATTCTTGCCTGCTTCCATTAAAATATCGGGCCTATTATTGTGAAAGCCCAATGGGGCCTCCATAAATTTTCTGAGTGCCTCCAGCCTCTCACTGTACGCAAAATCTACAGGCTCAAAACTAAGGGACATCATATTAAAACTCTGCCCCACCTGTTCCCTCTTTTTTGAAGCATTCCACAAAAATTTCTTCAGCTTATTCAATGCTTCAGACTTCAAAAAAGGACTGGCAGAGCTCACACATATTACAGGCTCCGGCAACTGGAATGAGACCCACAGCGCTGCCCATCTCAAATCCGAATCCTTGCCGGCCTCCGCCAGAAAACTGTCCAGCGTCAAAAGGCTTACCGCGATAATATCCGTTTCGCCCTTGCGGAGTTTTTCAATGGCCTGCTGTTCATTGCTGGTATAGCTCACTTCCGCAAACCATTTATCCGGCTCTGTCCGCAGCTTATCCTTGAGATATTTAAAAGGCACCATGTATCCGGTTATGGAATACCTGTCCGTAAATGATATCCTGAGCCCTTTTGTCTCGCTAATATACTTCAATTCACCGCTGGAAACAAGGGCGGCCCTGTTTTTGTTTTTCTGTTCATCCGGCATTTTGTGGTAAAGCAGAGCTTCGGCGCTTTTGTTCTTTTTCAATTCCAGAAAAAGGGCCGCGTTGACGTAAAGCATATCCAGAGAACCGGAACTGAAGCCTCTCATGGCCTCCTCACTGGAATTAGCGTAATAAGGCTGGATAACATAATCCGTCTCACCGCTCAGACTTTCAAAAAACTTTTCCCATTCCTTCCTGCTTGTGCCTTTGGAAACTTCAGGGATGATGCCAAGGCGCAATTCACATGGCCTCGGTTTTTTTTCATAAAAAAAGACAGGCCACAGCGCAATGACCACCGCTATAGACTCAAGGACAATGAAAAGAGAGGCAAAAAAGATAATTCTGTTCCGCTTCACTTGCCCAGAACTGCGTTAATCTTATTTTGCAGGTCTTCAGGCTGAAAAGGCTTGACCAGATAATTCGTGGCGCCTGCCTTGATAGCCTCCATAACCTGATTTTTTTCAGCGACGGAAGTACACATGATAACCGGAAGTTTGAGTGTGTCAGGATTGGACCTTATCGCCTTAAGGGTCTCCATGCCGTTCATCTCCGGCATATTTATATCACAGAGGACAAACGTAAAATCATTGTTGTGCTCCTTGATCTTCTCCAAGCCCTCTTTTCCGTTTCCGGCCTCCACTATATCCGTAATACCCATTCCCTCAAGGACACGTCTCTGGATCTTACGCATAGTCGAAGAATCATCTATGAGCATAACTTTCATGCTTCCTCCATTGAAATTTCAATGTTAAACTTTCCCCACTCCGGAAACTTCATGGGTATTATAACCCAGGGATTCCCTATTTTGGCATGCATCTGCTGGTTTTTGCCTAAAACGACAGTGGGCAACGCAAGATTTATTCTCATTCCTTCAAGTTTGGCCGCCGCCGCGCCCGCTATTATATTAAGTATCTCCCCATAACCGTCCATGAGATCGGCATTAGCCTCGGGTATCGCTTCCATCAGGAACGCCCCTACCACTTTCTTACCCACCTCCAGGTCCATTGTCATAAGAATAGCACCTCTGACACCGCCGGAAAGCCCCAGCACACCAAGAAGATCATAGGCCCCGATGAAACCTGCTTCTTTAAGCTCAAGTTTGCCATCTCTTACCGGCTCCACCCCGCACATGGACTTGAAAGTATGGACTGTAGCCTCAACAAAGGGATTCACATACTCTATTTTCATCAAAACCTCTCTTAAGAATTTATTACAGACGGAAACAGAATAAACTATTCTCTATTTATTTTCTATATTAAATATACCATTAAACCAAAACCATTTCAAGGAGAACGGTACCCTTTTTCAATCTTCCTCAAGTTCCCGTGAAATACCCATCATCGTGCTGATATCAAAAAATAACGTTTTTTTCTTTATCCCCTATTGCCTTTGCCTTGATTTTATGGTACACTATATAATACCAAGTCAAAATAATAATCATTTATGGATTAAAATGACAGCCATTTCAAAAAATAATAAATATTTCGGGCCCAATCTTCATCTGGCAGAAGACTCCGCGATACCGCTTCACCACCAGATAGCCGAAGCCGTCTTCAAGGAAATAGTAAAACTGAGAGTGCCGTCGGGAACATGTATTATACCCGAACGCATGATGGCCCAGAAACTGAATCTGAACCGCTCCACTGTTCATAAGGGATATATGAAACTTCTGGAGGATGGCGTGATAGAACAGCGAAACGGCGGAAGGCTATATTACATTTCAAAAGATATTTCAAACAAATATAAGATATCCCTCTTTCCTTCAATAGGCATAGTCATGCCTTACAAGATGTCGACATATATAAACCCGTCGAATTTCATGACACTGGATTATCTTGCGGGAATAATGGACGAGGCATCCGAGATCGGTTTCTCGGTAACTTTCATTTCATTGCCCTCCTTGGATGAAGATAAAAAGATAATCCATGAATGGGCTGAAAACCTCTTCTCCAAACTGAGCGGCCTGATATATCTGGGATGCAGGAGCGGTGAAAATGATACCGCAACCGAATTACTCCTAAATGAAAAATCAATCCCCCAGGTTTTTCTGACCGGCATATCAAACCTGCCTCACATCAGTTCAGTGCTGGCAGACCCGAAACCGGGATTGCTTTCGGCAACTCAGCATCTGAGGGAAAACGGACATTCAAACGTAGGAATTTTATCTTTTGAAGTAAATAAGGGCAAAGAATTCAAATCCTTTGCCAGAGACCGACACCAGACAATGCTCCAGGCAATCCGTGAAACGGGATTGAACTGCCCCAATGAGTGGATAGCACAAAAGTGCGACACCAGGGATAATATAAGAAAAGAACTCAAAAAAATATTATCAAAGAAGGAACATCCCACAGCGTTTTTATGCCAGAATGATGAAGTAGCCGCGAATGTTTCATTGGTACTGCATGAGCTGAACGTAAAAATCCCTGATGAAATTTCATTGATAGGCTTCGATGACGCAAGATACGCGGTAGACACAGTTCCGCAATTGACAACGGTAAAAGTCCCCCGTTACATAATGGGCAGAAAATCCGTTTCCCTCCTGATTGACCTTCTGGAAAACATAAACAATTCAAAAGCCTTGAAGCTATATGTCCCCACATCTCTGGTAATAAGGTCGTCAACAGGAAAAGTTCCCGCACCCAGAAAGGTCTTTGCGCTATGAAAAATTTAATAAAAATATTTTTCTTTACCCTCATCGAATTGCTCATAGTAATATCAATTATAGCAATACTGGCCGCACTGCTGCTCCCTGCACTCCAGAGGACAAAGGAAGTCGGTCGTAAAACCCAATGCAAAAACAATCTTAAACAACTTGCGCTATACTGCATGTCATACGCCAACGATTACAATGAATATCTCCCATTCTGTCCCAGTACAACATATGCAAACAGTTATGGGCAGAATGCCGATCTCCTTCCTCAAAAGGAATACGTAGGGTACGCCTATGGATATGGATACACTAAAAAGTCCCTGTACAGGTGTCCGACTCAATATTCGGATAATTTATCTCCATACAGAGCAATTGGATATGGGTATAATTTCTACAGCGCATACCATTCCGGTATAGGAAGACTGGGACGATACAGTTCTCCATCTCTTACAGCTCTGCTGATTGAAAAAGGATGGGACTCCACTACCAGCGGATATCCATGGTATATGCAGTGTCCGGGAACTGATACTCTCAAAATATTAGGATATCTCCTCGGCAGACGCCATAACGGGGTGGCAAATCTTGTCTATATCGACGGACATGTCTCGGAAAGGAAAGACAATCCACCTTCAGTAAATACCGATCCGTTCTTTGATTATAATCCATAATTATTAAAATAACACAGGAGAATAACTCAGATGAAAAGAATTTTAGCTTGTACAGTCATGTTCTGTTCGTTTTTACTATCCGGACAGGATACCGCTTTATCCGGGTTGAAAGAAGTGAAACCGGCCAGTTATAATTTTGAACAGCCAACAATGGCGGAAGATAATAAAAACAAAGCTTCACATGCCGACACAAATAGAAAAAAACTTCTTGACGGAGTGAAAACTTCAGCAAGCCGCGTTATATGGAGGGCAAAAGAATTCGGAGGCAAACCGGTTGAAATAAAGTTTGATTTTATGGAAGCGGTCAAACCTTCTCTCTGCAGGGTGCATATATTCCGCTGGGTAAAAGGATATGGCATAAAAACAATTGAAGTATACGGAAAAACGCAGGATGGCAGGCAAATAGTTCTGGGTGGAGTCAATCCCGCTCAACCTTATGAGTTGCCTAAGGGAGAACCAAATTATTCTTCGTTGGATATAAAATTGGATGCATCAGAAGAGATTAATTCCGCAATATTGAAAATTGATGGTATTGCATATATAAGCATTACAGAAGTGGAGTTTTACTCGAAGCCGAATGAAACTTCAGCAAAAGCATTTTCAAAAAACCCGTTCGAGAATGCAGTGAAAGGCTCAGGAAAAGGACTTCGGATAGAAGAGAAAGACTATAATGATGATCATGCTCCTGAGATAGTACTTGAGAATGACAATGTCATTTATATAATTGACGCTGCAAACGGGGGAGTGATTAATTTCGCTTATGACAAACGGGCTGGCGCAAACCTTGTAAAAGAAAAGGATTCAAAGACTTACGGAGGGATGTTCAATGACCGCTTCTATGTTGGAAACAGCACTCACAAAAATGAATTTTGGAGGCAGCGTTACAAGAGCAAGATAGAAGCACAAGGCCCGGATTCTGTCTCCGCAAAAGTCTGGAGCAATGGTTCAGAAGGATTTTTTCAGGGGATGAGTATAACAAAGACCTATACTCTGACAAAAGACGGCACCGCATTGAAAGTAAACTATAACGTCGCAAACGGACAGGAAAATGTTATCCCGGCAAAATATGGCTTATGGATAATGAGCGGACTATCATCAAATGAAGAATTCAAACGGATATATGCAGGTAATTCCGGAGTACAGACGATAATATCATCGGATAAAGGCTCGTATTACTGCCCGGACGCGGTAAGCGGATGGGAAGGAATTGTGACATCTTCAGGCAAAGGTTTGGCAAATGTCGTTGACTACAGTATGCTCAAACAATTTTATTTTTGGAATGCGGATGCAAGCGCAACAACCATGGAATGCTTTTTCGGCGTGTACCCGATAGACGCAAACAGTTCCATGGAAACTACGTGTTATCTTGTACCTTTCCATGGCATTGATGTTCCGCAAGGAATTTCCAAAGATATGGCAGGCAGCCTCTCTCTTGAAAACTCCTATGAGGTGTTCCCTGAAAAAATAAATCTGAAATTGCAGGCTACCCATCCGGGAGAATATGAGATAATAGTCGAAGCCGGGAAGATTAACGGCAATGTGGCAAGTTATAATAAGATAGCAGAATTTAAAAAGGCATTCGGCGTAAATCCTGAAGTCATTCCTATAATCTGCAAAATCACGGAAAAAGGCACATGGCGTTTCAAAGTCTCCGTCAAGGAACACGGCAATACAGCCCTGGCATTTTCAGCAGGAACAATACTTGGAAAGTCATCAGGGGCATTTGCGCTTGCGCCGGAATGCCCAAAGAAGCCGGAACCCGGAGTTAAGGAAGAAAAACTTAAACTTGATTTCCATTCTCTTGATTTCCAGACAGAACATGTCAACTGGGCAAAGCCGTATGCCGGCAAAAAAACCAGAGTGCTGGCCATTTGCAGAGATAAACAGGGCATTCGTGAAGCAGTCGAGATAGCTGAACGCTTCGAAATGGAACTTCATACAAACTACATAGGCGGTATCTGGCGACTTGTTGATTACTGCACAAGCCTGAATGAAGGAATGTGTTATCAGGAGCTGACTAAAAAACTTAATTCCGAAAAATTTGATGTGTTTGTTGTTGCCGGAGATTTCTGGAAGAGCATGCCGTCGGAAGCAAAAAACATTATTATTAAAAATGTAGAAAACGGCAGCGGCCTTGTCTTGGCAGGCCCGGAAAGCCTTCCTGAAGAACTTGATAAAAATTTTACTCTTGCAAAAAAAGCTCAATTGTTCAAGGGGACATGGGAACCGGCGAAAAAACACATGATAAGTTCCGGCATCCCTTTCAAAGCATTACCACAGACACTGGCTCTTCCTTATTCGACGAAAGGAGAAATCATCGCTACAATTTCAGGAAAGCCCCTCATATCAGTTTTCAACTGCGGCAAAGGCAGAGTCGTCGCCGCAAGTTGGAGTGTGGAAGGCAAAAAAGAGGCTTCTCTTTTAAAATACTCGTCAAGTTCCCCTGGTGTTTTCCTTCCAGTCCTGCTGTTTATCGGTAACGGAGCTGCGCAATATAACTATTGGGAATATCAGCTCATGCTTCTCGGAAAAATGATTTACTGGAGCGCCGGAGCAGATTTCCCATTGGAAGCGGAAAGCATGAAAGTAGATAATGCCCGGAAAATCTCTATATCGCTAAAAGCAAAGGAAGCGGGAAAAGTCGAAGCGGAGTTGACTGTCAGGGATAAATTTTATCAAATCGAGGAAAAGAAAAAAATATCCGTTGATTTGATACCCGGAAATAATGAATTTGCCATTGAGTTTAATAAACCGTCACTTGCAGGTATACACTTTGCAGATCTGATTATAAAAGGAAAAAAAGGTACTGAATGGTGTGGCAGTGAATCGTTTGTAACCACATCGGAACTTGAAACAGGGAACATTGAAACAACCGATGAAATATGGAAGAAAAGTGACAAATTCAAATGTTCAGTTCCTGCAACAGGACATGGAACAGGTGAGATCGTGCTATCTCTTTATGATTTTTGCGGCAATGAATTCGCTTCAAGCCGCAAAAATGTATCCTCCGGTAAAATTGATTTGGAAGTTTCTCTGGAAAACTGCCGTTGGCCAGCATTCCAGGCAAGGGTAAAAATATTGTCCGGCGGAAAAACCATTTCAGAATCCCGGCATGATTATACTCTTTTAAAATCTCCCGATCCGGAAATAATGCATGTGGCATTCGGCTGGCCATCAATAACAAGCCGTAAAATAAATCAGTTTCTTGTCAACCCATATTGGTCAAGGCTTCAGTATCTCGGAGCAAACTCAATTATAAAATTTGGAAATGATAATATATATGAAATACTGCAAGGACGGCAGTTGGGGCTCATTTTGCTGGCGGCAAGCGCGCCCGCATCAGCTGGAGGTAAATCTCCATACGACACCAAAAAAGCAATTAAAAGCAAATTCGACCTTGTAAGAATTCCATGCTTGAGTAAACCCGGCTTCAAAGACGAGTTGGAAAATCTTTCGGCAAAAGAGACATGGGCTGACAAAATAGGTTATCTCTTCAGGTCCGGACCTGATGAAGCAAATTCAATAAGCATCAATGAACTCTGTTTTTCCGAAGACTGCCAGAGGGAATTTAGGAGATGGCTAAAGGAACAATACGGTTCGATAGAGGCCTTGAACAAAAGCTGGGAAACTCAGTATAAGAACTGGGATGAAGTCACAGCCATGACTTCGGATGAAGTAAAAGGAAAACACTCCTATGCCCCGTGGCTGGACCATCGCACATTCAATGAATGGAATTATGCCGACGCAATAGGCAAAATCGTAAAAGGCACCAAAAAATTCAACCCTGATTTGCAGTACAGTCTTTCCGGTACTCAGGAAACAAGCGCACATAATGCATGGGACTGGTGGAGGCTTACTCCTCATCTGCGCGCGGTATTGAGCTATACAGGCGAACAATCCATTCAGCGGCGTTCCTTTTCCAATGGCAGCAGAATACAATGGCACCCATGGCTTGGTTATGGACGCAGTTATGATGATGAGAATTTTGCCATCATCGACTATCTCTTTCAGGGTGCCACAGGATTTACCATATATTCCGGACCTCTGTATGTTGAACCGGATTATACTTTCTCAAAACTGGCACTTGATCTTCGGAAGGCGCTGGACAACTACAGGAACGGCCCGGCTGAAGTAATCATGAACTCAAAATTGTTAACATACCCGATAGCGTTCCATTATTCCCCGGCATCAATCAAAGTGGATTTCATGCTCAACTTCAATAATGTCAGATTGAATGAAGTCAGGGGATTGAAGGATATGCTTTCCGATATAGGGATTTCATACGATTACATCGCCTACGAACAACTTGAGAAAACTGACATCCTGAAAAGCAAATACAAAGTCCTGTTCCTTCCTCTCTCCAGCGCATTGTCGGATAAGGAAGTCGCAACGGTCAAAGAATTTGTTAAGAATGGAGGAATTCTCATCGGCGACATGCTCCCGGCAACTTATGACGAGCACGGCAAATGTAAAGACAAATCGGAACTGGATGAAGTATTCGGAATCAAACATTCAACACTGAATGTCACATCTGAGGACGGTACTCTAACAGGAAAAGGAGAATCTGTCGATGGATTGTCGGCCGGAGATCTCAAAATGCGTGTAAACACATTTGAGAACGGGATTGAACTGACAAGTGGAAAGGCCCTCGCCGGTATAAACGCCAAAGACAAAAAGCTTCCCGCTCTAATTGTTAATCGTTACGGTAACGGAATTGCCCTTTATATGGCATGCGATCTTGCCGATGTTTACGGCAAATGGGGAAGTCTTAAATATTCGAAAGATAACGCGAAGGCTTCTAAAATGCTCTGCTCACTGATTGAAAAGTTATTGGATAGATCAGGCATACAGCCAAAAGTGAAAGCCATCAATACCGAGGGAAATAATCTGCAGGAAGTTACATATTACATCAAAGAAAACGGTCCGGCATTGATACTCGGCGTTGTGAGAAAAAAGACCGCGGTATCCACCGGCAGTCAGAATAACTCATATCAAGTGAAAATCCCGGGCAAATATCATGTGTATGATCTTTTGAAAGGCAAATATATCGGACATGGAGATCAATTTAATTATGATTTCCCTCCAAAAACACAGGCGGCATTCACCCTCCTCCCTTATCAGGTCAAAGGGCTGGATTTGAAAACAATGAAAAGTAACGATAAATACATAATAAATATCAAAATCAACGCGGAGACAGATAACTTTGCAAATCATATTTTCAGAGTAGAAGTTTCTCTTCCAAACGGGCAAATCAATAAGGCTTTTTCAAAAATAATTCTTGCTGAAAAAAACAAAGCCGTTTATGAAATACCCATCCCGTTGAATGCCGCCAATGGTAAATGGACAGTGAAAGTAACAGATTCCATGACGGGCATCTCCGCGGAAACTTCATTTCCCGTAAATTGAGAAGCTCCGTGAAATATTTCGGATGTGGGTGTATCTTTATATGAATAAGGAGGTCTTTGACATGGGAATTAAATCAGTATGCTTTTGTTTTATATTTTGCGTTGCGTTGGCAATTAATGGAGGAACAATGAAAATCACGGATAACGGCGCGGTGTTTGAAACGGGGGACTATAGCGTCCGGCTTTCGAAAGATATCTGCTGGACAATTCGAGAACTTACATGGAAAGGTCGACTACTGATGAAGGATTGTACCGGGGCTTATAACGGCACGGTGCTCCAAACCTTTGTCGAAGAAAGTAAAAAAAGAGACTGGGTTGGAACGGGACACGGTCACGAAACTGTAGAAGCCGTTAAGCTCCTCGTCGATGGAAAAGAGCAGGAATTCACGCCGGGCGCGCTTTATTCCGGTAGCGAATTCTGCTTTGTTAAAAATTCGGATTTGCGTATCCTGAAACTGGAAGCTACGATGATTATCAACGCTTCAGGCATTCTTGAAAAACACAAATATACTGTTGTGAAAACCAATCCTGATATAGCGTTGCTTTACGGGTTTATGCATTCTTTCGACATTGACATGAAAGAGTGGCAGGTGAAAATGCCAAACGATAAACTGCTGTCAGGGAATTTCATAGGGGACGCTAAAAATCCGTTCAGGGATAAAATGCAATGGGCAAGCCTCTATAATCCTCTTACTAAAACCGGCGTCGTATATGTTCTGACACAAAAACCAGCGTTTGACGAATCACAACATTTCTTCTGGGATCGCGCGCATGACAGGAAGCTTTATTTCAAGGCCACTCTGACAGATATCAAAAAAATGGAAAAAGGCGCAAGCTTTGAATACACCGCGAGAGTCGTCGGTTTTGAAGCCCCTGAAGATAAGTGGAAAGAAAAAGCCGCCAGTGAAGCCGGGAAAAGCATTACAAACTAAATATAAACATGGAAGATGGAATTTCTATGAATTCTGAAAATAAAAGAAACTCTTTCTGCATATATGATGACAATAGCGAAAACAATAATACGGTTTCAATACTGGCTGGAGGGGATTTCTGCCCCATACGGAGTTTTGACAAGGCCATACTTGAAGGCAAGCCTGTATTTGATGACACACTTTGCGCCGAGATGAAAAATAAGGATGTCTTCCTCATAAACCTGGAAGCCCCTTTATGCGAAACAGGTCTTCCGGGCGCGGTAAAAGGCGGCGGCTTGAGAGGCGCTCCCGAAACGGCGGATACTCTGAAAAAACTTGGCGTTGATGTCGCTTCCATCGCTAATAATCATGTCAGGGACTTTCTGGATGAGGGCGTTTTGCAGACTATGGAAATATTGAAAAAACACGGCATTCCATACATCGGCGGCGGAAAGAACTCGGAAGACGCTGACAAGATGCTGATACTGAATATAAATGGTCTTAAAATCGGTATATGGGCCCTGGCTGAAAAAGAATATAATCTGGCAAGCGAAACAAGGCCAGGCACTTCTTATTTCTTTCCTGAAGTAAACGTATATAAAATCCCGGAACTCAGAAAACGGGTTGATTTTCTGATGATATTCGTACATGCCGGACATGAATTCATGCTTACCCCCTCCCCCCGTATCCGCAAGGCTTACAGGGATTTCATAAAGGCCGGAGCGGACATTGTGATTGGACATCACCCGCATGTCATCCAGGGCATTGAAAAATATGAAAACGGCTGGATAGCTTACAGTCTCGGAAATTTGCTTTTTGACAGTCCATATGTTTCCTCATATCCCGATACGGACCACGGTTTCATGATGCGGGTAAAGGCAGGAAAACATAAAGTACACAAGATTGAAATCATCCCATACCGCATAAAGCCGGGTCTTGTAAAAGCTTTGCCCGCCGAAGAAATTCAGGACTACAAAGAACTCCTGGAAAAAATCGGCGGAAACATCACTGATGAAAAAATATTCATCGAAGAATGGAGAAAAAACGTCATTTACAGATGGCCCGATTATAAAGGCGCTTTCCTGAAATTAGTTGAGAATTTCACTCTGGATGAAAAAAATATGTTCCTCCGAAACGGCAAGAACTTCTTTCAGTGCCCCACGCACAATGAATTGCTCTTCGATGCCTTGAACATGATGGAAGAAGGCACCCTCGAAAAATAATGGCATTGCCTTAACGCGTTCCTTCATTCTCCTTGACTTTCCGGTCTTGGGACGTTACCTTTTCTCTGCGTTTTGAGCTGTTAAATAAAGGATAAGTAAAGATGAAGAAGGCAATCAGAGAGATATTGCTTAAGATAGGTGAAGACCCGGACCGCGAAGGTTTGCGCGAGACCCCGGCAAGGGCCGCGAAAAGTTTTGAGTTTCTTACCAAGGGCTACAGGGAGAATGAAAAGGACATTATCAAAAATGCAATTTTCACTGAAGCCTGCGACGACATGGTGATACTCAAGGATATTGAGTTTTACAGCATGTGCGAACACCACCTCCTGCCGTTCTTCGGCAAATGCAGTATAGGATATATCCCGAAAGGCAAAATTTTCGGCGTAAGCAAACTGGCGCGGATTGTGGAAATGTATTCACGCCGTCTCCAGCTCCAGGAGCGTCTGACAAAGCAGATAGCGCAGACTATATGCGACACGATTCAGCCGGAAGGCGTGGGCGTGGTCATGCAGGCGCAGCACCTCTGCATGGTCATGCGCGGAGTCGAAAAACAGCACTCGGAAATGGTTACTTCCGCCATGCTCGGCAGTTTTAGAAAAGAAATCGCCACACGCAATGAATTTCTGAACCTTATCAAGATGTGAACCGCTTTCATGAAAGCTTTAGTACAGAGAGTTTCTTCGGCTTCGGTAACGATAGAGAATTCCGTTGTCGGCAAAATCGGCCAGGGACTGCTTATACTTCTGGGAATAACTCACGGCGACACGGTAAAAGAAGTTTCATTTATCGCCGACAAATGCGCCAATCTGAGGATATTCAAGGATGGCGAAGACAAAATGAATTTGTCTCTTCTTGATATAGGCGGAGAAGCGCTGGTCGTTTCACAGTTCACACTTTACGGAGACGCCAGGAAGGGACGGCGTCCCGGCTTTACGGACGCGGCAAGGCCGGAACACGCCATACCGCTTTATGAAAAATTCATAGAAGAGCTTCGCAAAGCGGGAATTAACACGGCAACAGGGCAATTCGGCGCCGAGATGCAGGTAGACCTCTGCAATTCAGGCCCCGTCACAATCATGATCGAAACCTGAAATAACACGTTTATGAAAAAAATCTGGCTCGTAAGACACGCTGAAAGCAAAGCCCAGACAGGCGAAGAACAGAGTCTGGACGCTTCTCTCAGCAAAACAGGGGTAAGACAGGCGAAACGCCTGAAAAAAATACTGCCGGAAATTACTTTTGACAAAATCTACGTCAGCCCGCTAAAACGGGCGCGCCAGACCTTTGAACATTCGGGAGTCGCCAGAAAAAATGTTTTCTTCGATTCGCGTCTCGTTGAAATCATTCCCGGAAACGCCTACGATGAATTTCTGCCTTACAGGGATATTGCGCCCTACGGTAAAGCGGATAAACACAACGCGTGGAAGAAGGATCACTTCAAACGACTCCATGATTTTCTGAGCGATGTGCATAAGATGAAGAAAACTGAAAATATTCTTATTGTCAGTCACGCGATGGCGTTAAGCGCACTTCTGAAGGTTTTTATTTTTGGACTCTCTGATGAACTTACCGGAACCGATTCCCGTTATTGCCTCATGAATAACGCTTCTATTTCCGTTCTCGAAATCGGAGAGAAGGAGAAAAAGGGTTTCGACAAGCTCCTGGCATGGAATTACAGAGGGCATTTAAATGCGGGAGGGATATTGGATGCATAAAAAGAAAATAGTCATTCTCGGCTCGACAGGCTCTATAGGCGAAAACGCCCTTAAAGTGGCAAAACACCTTAAAGGCGAGATTGAAGTCTTCGGCATCGCCGCGGGGTCAAATGTGAAAAAGCTTTCCGAACAGGCCGCGTCATGCGGATGCAAATACGCAGCGGCAGGCGATGAGGCATCTTTCAGCAAACTCAAATCACTCCTTCCTTCAAGCGTGAAGGCACTTTCAGGACAACAGGGAATAATCGAAATGGTAACGCATCCGGATGTGGACACGGTACTCTGCGCAATTGTCGGCACAGCAGGGCTCATGCCGGTGCTGGAGGCAATCAAGGCCGGAAAAAACATAGCCATCGCCAGCAAAGAAGTTCTTGTAATGGCAGGTGAAATCGTAATGTCAGAAGTTCGTAAAGCCAAAGTAAGGTTCCTGCCGGTGGATAGCGAACACAGCGCGATCTTTCAATGTCTCGACGGCAAAAAGCACAAAGATGTTTCAAGACTCATCCTCACCGCCAGCGGAGGCCCTTTCAGATGCATGTCCTCCGACAAAATGCGTCATGTAAGCTATGAGGAAGCCATTGCGCATCCGACATGGAACATGGGACCGAAAGTCAGCATGGATTCGGCAACGCTTATGAACAAAGCATTGGAAATAATAGAGGCCCGCTGGCTTTTTGACGTGCCGGGAAAAAATATTGATGTTGTTCTGCATCCACAGTCCGTCATACATTCGATGGTGGAATTCGTGGACGGTACCATACTGGCACAGATGAGCACTCCCGATATGAGGTTTCCCATACAGTACGCACTGACATATCCCCACAAGCATCCCGGCAGCCTGGAACCCCTTGATTTCAAAAAGTTTTCTTCTCTTACTTTCGAATTGCCCGACAACAGGCGTTTTCCATCTCTTGATTTTGCCCATCAGGCGCTGAGGCTCGAAGGCACAATGCCCGCGGTAATGAACGCGGCAAATGAGGCCGCCGTCGAACTCTTCAAACACGGGAAAATAAAATTTACCGACATCTGGAAAATCATTGAAAAAACCATGTCGTCCCACAAACTCGTTGTTTCCCCTTCCCTTGAAGATATTCTCTCCGCCGACGAATGGGCACATAAAATCGCCGCCGGGACAAAATAATTCGATAATGTCGCAAAAGCCGGAGTTCCTATTGCCTGAGTAAGCGCCTCATTTTTCAGATAATTCGCTTATTTTTCTCTTCAGTTTCTGGAAAAAAACGCTTTTACGTGCTTAAATATCCCTGAAAAGGTCGCTCGTTTTTTACACCTTATCGAAGAAATACAGAGAGGGAATTATGAAAAAAAACTGGAGTAAGAGTATTCGCCTTAATATGGTCATTTTACTTTCAGTTCTGATGTTCACCGAGACCGGCATAATCTCGGCTGCTACAGCAAAAAACGAAAATAAAGGCAAAGACGAGGAAAAAACAGAAAAAAAAGCCGAACCGGACATGAAGGAAATTGTCAAAAGATTGAAAGTCAATCCAATAGTACAGGCGCCCACATCAAGATCAAGCACATATTACGACAACAGATCTCAGACGATCAAGTGCAGGCTCAACATAGCCAATGAAGCCCGTGAGGATGTTGACGGTCTGAGCGGAGAAATATACATTATAGGCAAATCCGTCAGCACCAGTAAGGAATTCAAGCTTTTTAAAATAGTAACTCTCTCAGACATATCAGTGCCTAAAGGGAAAAAATATGCTTCGGAAGAAAAAACATGCAGGATAGAATATGATTCCAACAACTTTTTTAAGTACGGGCATAAGTACGAGGGTTACCTGCTGGTTTTGAAAGACAGTTCAGGTGAGATCATCATGAAAAAGGGAATACCCGGGAAATTCGAAAGAATCGCGGACAAAATAGCAGAGATCGAAGAAGGCAATCTTTTTGACGATAAAGGCACTCCTCTCGAATCTTCCAACCGCTATTGACAGCTTTTAAATACCACGGACAAAATAGCGTTGAACTGCCATCGCTATCATACCCTATGATCAACTCAAGCCTTAGTGCCTTTTATATAAAACAGGACGTCGCCCCCGGGTTTGATAATTTATCAAAACAAAACGGAAACATGTTTGAAAGTTAGGGCTTTTGAAGCTAAGATTTTACCGAAGAGGTTTTTATTATGATAAAAAGAAGAAGATTAGGAACGGTTTATACAAAGTCTCCGGCCCAGAATGTGGAAAAATGGCTGGTTGACAACTTTACCAAGCTGATGTTTTCCATATTCATATCGCTTTTATGGATGGGAATACTTTATGTGCTTATAGGAGTAGTTAATTTTCTGGGTTCACAACTGGGCGAACTGTGGGAAAAAGACCTTCCCACTTCCGTAATTTACAATCATCCTGTGGCGTTGCCTGTGAAGATTATCGGCATAATATTCATTTTTTGGTATGTCTTCAGGGCAAAAACAAACAGAAAAGGCTGACGCGTTCAAGATATGCATGATCCCGCAATACCTGATATTTTAAAAAAAATCCTGGATACGAAAAAACTTGAAATACAAGAGAAACTGCCTTTGGCAAAAGAGTTCATAAGGGTTACCAAAGATATGCCGCCGGCATTGGACTTCAAAGCCGCCTTGAACTCAGGAAGACCAGCTGTTATAGCTGAAATTAAAAAGGCTTCACCTTCAGCCGGGGTTATTATTGAGAATTTCAGTCCTGAAACTATAGCGTTGGCCTATCGCAACGGAGGGGCCGATGCCGTGAGCATATTAACTGATGAAAAATACTTTCACGGCTCCGCAAAATACATTCCCGCCGTCAGGCCTTTCCTGAAAGACATCCCAATACTCAGAAAGGATTTTATACTTCATCCCGTGCAGGTATATGAAGCAAGAGCGCTCGGAGCTGATTCATTTCTGCTGATTTCAGGGGTCCTGAACGTCATGAAACTTGCGGAACTTATCAATCTTGGCAGAGAACTGGGCATGGAGCCCCTTGTGGAAGCCCACAGTTCAGAAGAACTGGAAAACGCCATCGAAGCCGGAGCAATCATACTCGGGGTCAATAACAGAAACCTGCACAATTTCACGGTTGACATCAGCAGATCGGAAAAACTTATCGGGATGATGCCGAAAGCTTCGATAGCCGTTTCGGAGAGCGGTATAAAGTCCGCGGCTGACGCGGAACGACTCTTTTCCGCCGGATATAAGGCTGTACTTGTCGGCGAATGTCTTATGAGAAGCGGCATTGAAAAATGCGGCACTATAATAAGGGAGTTTAAAAATCATGCGTGCGTCCAATCTGACAAGTGAAAAATCTGTACTGACAATCTTATTGACATGTGTCATTCTGGTCCTGTCATTTTCATCACTTCTCTCCGCGGAAAATGATAAAGCCAAAAAAAATAAGGCGGCATCCTCTCCATCTATTCATTTCCCCGCGCTAAAGGATTATAGAATAAGTTTTGAAGTCATATCCTCCCGCCGGGAATTTTATCTTGAAGAAGATATATTTCTCACCTTCAAGCTTCAGAATATTTCAGACAAACCCCTGCTCATATATGAATGGATGATGAACGAACCGGACAATGTCAAAATATATTACAGGCTTTATGATGAGAACATAAAAGAGTTCATTGAAAGCGAATGGGAATGCCTGAACCCCGAAATAAAACAGCCCGTCAAAAGAGCGGTACTGGATTTGAACCCTCAGAACTCGGTTTTCATAGACAAGGAAATGAGCTTTGTAAAAAAGCTGAAACTCTCCGCCCTCCCCAAAGGAGGAGCGAAGTACTACGTCATCGGGGTGCTCAATCTAAAATCAATTTCCGCAAAAAGCCACCCTGTCGTTATCAGAATCAAGTAAAATTGGGAATACCAAGAGGAAATATCAATGCTTTCACTTAAAGAATACCCTGACACCGGCAAACATCTGCTTTTCTCCAGAGGCGACACCATAGAATTCAAGCTCACTGTTTCGCCTTCCGCGAAGGGTGAGGCATTTCTCAGAACAAACATAGGCAACGCAGGTACAAAAAGATGCGAAATCATATCCTATGTTGAAAACAGACAGCCCATGACCAGACAGGATTGGCATGACGTGCCGATGATAAAAACAGACAAAAACAATTATTCAATTACAATGGCGCTTCTTGAAACAGGGCATTTTGAATCCAAGCTCTTTTTCCTGCCGGAGAATTCCGCGGAACCAGTATGGCCTGCCGGAGAAAATATCCATATCAACGTGGAACCCGCCGAATATTGCTGCGCCAACAGCATTTACTGCGCGTTTGTAAGGCAGTTCGGGATTAACAAGCGCAAAGCCGAATCACTGAATTTAATCCCGGAAAACGACGCGCGCTGCATGAAGGAACTGGACAAGGAAGGATACACGGTAATACCTCCATCCGGAACTTTCAGAAACCTGATAAAAGAACTCGATCATATAGTTGACGATCTGAAATGCCGGATACTGCATCTTCTCCCGATAAATCCGACTCCAACGGTATATGCCAGAATGGGACGTTACGGAAGCCCCTACGCGTCTCTTGATTTCACATCCGTCGATCCGGCCCTCGCTGAATTTGATAAACGGGCCACTCCGCTTGACCAGTTCATGGAACTCGTTGACGCGGTACACCGCAAAAACGCAAAAATTTTTCTGGACATCGCCATAAACCATACAGGATGGGCGGCAAAAATACACGAGGAACATCCCGAATGGCTCGTCCGTGAAAAAGACGGTTCGATACATTCCCCCGGGGCCTGGGGCGTTACATGGGGCGACCTTACAGAGCTTGATCATAAACGCCTTGACCTCTGGAGTTATATCGCCGAAATGTTTTTAATCTGGTGTTCCAGAGGTGTGGACGGTTTCCGCTGTGATGCCGGTTATATGGTCCCTGTGCCCGCATGGGAATACATTATCGCCAGAGTCCGCAGCGAATACCCCAACGTCATATTCCTTCTGGAAGGGCTCGGCGGGGACCCTGCCGTAACCGTGCGTCTCCTGGATGTCGCCAATATGAACTGGGCTTACTCTGAACTTTTTCAAAATTATTCCAGAGCGGATATCGAAAAATATCTCAAGTATTCCTCTTCAGTAAGCTCTTCCGACGGCCTGATGGTGCATTATGCGGAAACCCATGACAACAGCAGGCTTGCCGCCAAGTCAACTGAATACGCCATGATGCGCACAGGACTTTGCGCTCTTCTTTCCTCGGACGGGGCTTTCGGTTTCGCGAACGGCGTGGAATGGTTCGCGACTGAAAAAATTGATGTTCATGAGGCACGTGCTCTTAACTGGGGCTCTTACCCGAACCAAATAGAATACATTTCCCGATTGAACTCCATACTGATATCGCATCCGGCCTTTCATCATGGGGCATCTATTGAATTCCTTGACGCGGGCCCTCAGGATATTATCGCGTTTCTGCGTTCGGACATAAACGCTGAACACCATCTTATCGTGCTGATAAATCTGAACTGCGAAAAGAAAAATGACGCGGCGCTGGACTTTTCGGGAACACCATGTGCCTCGACGAAATTCACCGAGTTGATTTCTGGGAAAGAGTTTCTGATAAAAACCGTACGCGGAAAAAAATCCGGGATACCCCTTAAATCCGGACAGATATTATGCCTTTCGCCTGAAAAAAACGCGCTCCTGAAAGTGAAAGAGATTGAAGAAAGAAAAATACTTCGTCCCGACCGCATAGACTCTCAGAGGGCCAGGGCCTTTGTCCTTGACATCCTCTGCTCCAGAAACAAATCTCATGTCCTTGTCGAAAACGATATCGACGCAATGACAAAAGAACTCATGGAAAATCCGTATTTATGCATACAGAAAATATTCTCTGAATACGGACACTCTCCGATTATAAACTGGAACTGGCCGGAAGACCGCCGCCGCGTTGTAATGGTCCCGCCCGGACATATACTTCTGGTCAAGGCCCCTTACCGTTTCAGAGTCGCCATAAAAGAAGCAGGGCGCATTCTTAAACTCCATGACAGCCTGAAGGAAACCAACGGGGGCTTCTTCGCTGTTTTCACACCGTTCAAAACACCGGCAGCGCATACCCTGAAAAAAATTAAGATTACAGTTTACGCCGACAGAAAATCAGAGAGAACCGAAACCGATATACTGTTTTTGTCAGAAGACGCGCCAAATGCCGAAACTCTCTTCAGTACCGCTCTTATCCGTGAACGCAAAATGACGTTTCTGCAGGGCAATCAGAGGGGCGCCATGCTGAGGCCATGCCTTGACTGGAGCGTCCTGCGCAGCCGTTATGACTCCATACTGGCGGCCAATCTCAGCACATCGCATCCGGAAGACAGGCATATCATGTGGAGGCGTTGCAGAATGTGGGTAATACATCACGGACGGACACATGAATTCTCATTGGACACTACTGAAAACTTTACCTTATGCGGAGATGGAAGCGGCACATGGAATTTCAGTTTTCCGCTCAGCAGCGGCATGTTTGCGGACTTTGCCGTGAACATGGCAATTGTTCAGGAGAAGAACGCCGTGAGACTCAAGGTATTCCGCAAAATGAAAAAAAATAGAGCGGCTTTCATTGAAGATAGAATGCCGATGCGCCTGATAATAAGGCCGGATATAGAGGACCGCAATTTCCATTTTGAGACAAAGGCGTTCATGGGCCCCGAAAATTCATGGCCTAAAACAGTTGTCCCTTCCGAAAAATCCTTTGTTTTTAAGCCCTCCGAAGACAGGCGGCTCATCCTTACGGCATCAAAAGGACGTTATAATTCCGCACCTGAATGGACTTATTCCATACGCCACGAAAATGAAGCCGCAAGAGGACTTGAACCTCTGAGCGATCTTTTCAGTCCCGGCTATTTTGAGATTTTGCTGGGAGGCGGAGAACACATAGAACTCCTGGGACAGATACTGACGAATACAGAACCGAAAAAGCTGAATTTCAGTCCCTCTCCAAAAACTGACAATATGCTTGTTTCCGCCGACAAATCCACGGATAAAATACTTCTCCATGCCATGAAACAATTTGTGGTGAAAAGGGATGAATTGAAAACCGTTATAGCCGGATACCCGTGGTTCCTCGACTGGGGGCGGGACACTCTCATCTGCGCCAGAGGACTGATAAGCGCGGGAATGATGGATGATGTAAGGAAAATACTTTTACAATTTGCCAGTTATGAGGAAAATGGAACTATTCCCAACATGATTTACGGCGGCAACGCTTCAAACAGGGACACTTCGGACGCTCCGCTCTGGCTTATCACCGCATGCGGGGACATTTGCCGCGCCGAAGGAAATCTGAAATTTCTGAAAACCCGTCTGGATAAAAAGAAAACGCTTCTTAACGCGCTCGAATCAATCGCTCACGGTTATATCAGAGGAACGTCCAACGGCATAGCGGTTGACAGCGCCAGCGGACTTGTATTCAGCCCGTCGCATTTCACATGGATGGATACGAATTTTCCGGCGGCTACTCCGCGTGAAGGCTATCCCATAGAAATACAGGCGCTTTGGTTTGCAGGGTTGAATTTCCTTGAGGAAGCCACAGGCAAATCCGAATGGAAAAAACTCTCCGCCAAAGTGAAAGAATCCATCCGTAAATATTTCGTTCTGAAAAATGAAGGATACCTTTCAGACTGCCTCCATTGCAGGCGCGGTGTTTCAGCCTCCAAAGCGGAAGCGGATGATCATCTGAGACCAAACCAGCTCCTGGCCCTTACACTGAAAGCCTTTGACGACGCTGATTTCAGCAAGTCAATATTAAAAGCCTCTTCAGCTCTGCTTATTCCCGGCGCGATAAGAAGCCTTGCCGACAGAAAAGTAAGCTTCAAACTTCCAGTCCTCGGCCCTGACGGAAACGCGCTTAACGACCCGGAAAGGCCGTATATCGGGATTTATGAGGGCAATGAGGATACGCTACGGAAACCGGCATACCACAACGGCACGGCATGGACATGGCAATTTCCATCATACTGCGAAGCATATTACATGATTTACGGAAAAGCCGGCAGAAAAACCGCCGCTTCAATACTTTCCTCTTCAGTTCTGCTTCTAAATGACGGATGCGCCGGACAACTCCCGGAGATCCTCGACGGCAACATCCCGCACAGACAAAGAGGCTGCGACGCCCAAGCCTGGGGAGCAACGGAATTGTACCGCATCTGGAAACTTCTGCATTAATAATTATAAGAATACGGCTTGCAGTATATGGAACTTGTATTTTATTAACTCTCCTGTAAGAGAGGTGAAAATGAATCTGAATGAGAGTAATTCCGGCCTCGGGCTGGTGATAATAGTATCCGGTCCCAGCGGCTCGGGAAAAACAAGCGTCTGCAATGCGGTAAGAAAAGAACTGGGCAATCTTCAGTTTTCCGTTTCCTGCACTACCCGCAGTCCCAGAATAAATGAAATACATGGAAAAGATTACTATTTCATATCGAGAGAGGAATTTGACAGGCGTACCGCGAACAACGAATTTATAGAACACGCCGAGGTTTACGGCAACTTTTACGGCACACTCAAAAGCGAACTCATGAATAAGATAAAGGCTGGTCACGACATACTCCTCGACATAGACGTGCAGGGCGCTTTGCAGATAAAAAAATATTCACAGAACGATAAAGAAATAGCCGGATGCCTGGAACTTATTTTCATAGCTCCACCGAATTTCGCGGAACTCGAAAAAAGGCTCCGCTCAAGACAAACTGATGCCGAAGCCGCTATCCTCAAGCGCCTTCAGACCGCGAAATCCGAACTGGTATTATGGAAGGAATACGATTATATTCTTGTAAACAGGGATATCAATGAAACTGTCAGGGAAATGAAGAATGTCATTGAGACGCTTCATAAAAAAACAAAGCATCTGGAGCATTTAAATTTCGATGTCTGATGGAAAAAAAACAATTGTTCTGGGAGTAACAGGCTCAATAGCGGCATACAAAGCCGCGGACCTTTGCAGCAGTCTTGTAAAAGACGGCATGAATGTAACTGTCATAATGACGGCATCCGCCCAAAAACTTATCTGCCCTCAAACTTTTCTTACCATTTCCAGAAACCCTGTAATAACTGATTTATGGGAAATGCCGGACTGGCAGCCGGGGCATATTGAACTTTCGCAACGCTCAAGCCTGCTGGCAGTCATACCCTGTACAGCCAATTTCATGGGCAAACTGGCTAACGGAATAGCCGATGACGCCCTTTCCACATACGCTCTATCTCATACCGGAAAAATACTGCTCGCACCCGCAATGAACCCGAAAATGTGGGCTAACGCGGCGGTAAAGAACAACTGTTCCGTACTCAAAAAGCGCGGTATCGTTTTTGAGGGCCCGGTTTCAGGCAGAGTGGCATGCGGAGATGACGGAGAAGGCCGCATGGCTGAAGTCTCCGATCTGCTGAATAAAATTAAAGCATTGGGCTAAATATTCCCAGTTTCCACGTCAGATAATATATGCGCTTGGTCTCTTTTGATCCTTTGCGTTCTGTGGAAATACCGGGAGCGTACCCTCTTAAAGCCGATTCCTGGATCTTGCATAAGGATAAAATCATTGCCGCAGACTGGCTGCTCTTTCCCGAATACTGGCAGATAAACGCCCTTGTTTACGGGCTGAAAAAAAGAATTTTTCCCAATATCAACAGTTATCATCTGGGCCATAATAAAGTGGAAATGACAAGGGCCCTTCAATCAATATGCCCTGAAAATTTCCCGGATACCCTGATACTGCCTTCCGTTGAAGGCGTCCGCGCTAAAATTCTTGACCATTTCTGCTTTCCTTTTGTGGCAAAAACAATAAAAAGTTCAATGGGCCGCGGCGTATATCTGATAGAGGACCATGAGCAGCTCGAAAAATACATACGGGAAAATGAAGTCATATACATACAGGAACTTCTGCCCATTAAACGGGACATAAGAGTTGTCTATATCGGGGACAGCGTTGTAACAGCCTACTGGCGGACAGCCGCGAAGGGAGCTTTTCACAACAATGTGGCGAGAGGCGGAACAATATCGTTTGAAGATGTTCCGTCAGAAGCGCTGAAGCTTGTCGAAAGAGTCGCGGCGGAGCTCGGAATTAATCATGCCGGTTTCGATATAGCCGAAGCAGGAGGACATTTCTTTTTCCTGGAATTCAATATAAAATTCGGCAATCAGGCACTCAATGAAAAAGGTATCAGGGCAGGAAAAATAATCCTCGATTACCTGAAGAAAACCGCTCCGGAAGTTCTGTAATATCTAAAAACTTTAATTCCTTCGCTGCGGACGGCGGCCGCGAGATTCATAATGACCTCTTCTGCCGCTTTCCGTCCTGTGATGCTGTCTCGGAATCTTTTCAGCTTCAAGCGGCGGAGGCAGATGGAGCATATTCTCATCAGGATGCGCGCATTCAATCTGATAACCCAGAAGTTTTTCAACGTCAGGAAGGATATAGGCGCCGTATTCGCAGACAAAGCTTATGGATATACCCGCTTCTCCTGCCCTGCCGGTCCTTCCCACGCGATGGATGTAATCTTCAGCCTTGTCGGGAATATCATAGTTCACCACATGGCTGATGCTCTCAACGTGAATACCCCGCGCCGCGACATCCGAAGCAACAATAACCGGTATCTCTCCCGTGCGGAATTTTTCCAGTATTTTCATTCTTCTGTTCTGAGGTATGTCTCCGGAGAGTATTTCACAATTTATGCGATATCGCAGGAGCCTGTTGGCGAGCCTCTGGTTTTTGTCTTTCCTGTTTCCGAAAATCAGCATTCGCTTTACTTCAGAATGTTGAAGTATCCAGAGGAGAAGAGAGAATTTTTCTTTTTCAGCCACGGCATAGAATTTCTGCGATATGAGATCAGCAACCGCGCGTTCCGGTTCTATTTCCACAGTTACCGGGTCCTGAAGCCAGGTCTTGACCAGGCGGAGGATGTCGGAGGTCAGGGTGGCGCTGAAAAACATGGTCTGCCTCTGTCCCGTAGGAGGAAGCTGTGAAACTATTCTTTTGACGTCGGGGATAAAGCCCATGTCAAGCATTCTGTCAGCTTCGTCTATCACGAGAATTTCCGTTTCTGAAAGGCGGAGGTTACCGCTTCTGGAGTAATCTATTATCCTCCCGGGTGTTCCTACAAGTATATCTATAGGCTTACTGAGCCTGTCTCTCTGTTCCTTATGTCCCATTCCTCCGAAAACAACAAGATTGTTGAAACCACAGAAACGTCCAAGCTCTTCGGCGTCCTTATGTATCTGTATGGCGAGTTCCCTGGTGGGCGCCATTATCAGTGTTCTGCATGTGCCGGGCTTCCGTCCGGTCAGGGGATTTCTCAGCATTTTAGTGAAAGCCGTTATCAGAAAAGCGGCTGTCTTGCCTGTGCCGGTCTGTGCCTTTCCGGTCACATCGCGTCCGGCGAGGGAATAGGGCAGGCATTTCTGCTGTATGGCCGTGCAGTATTTGAATTCGAGCTCCTGTATTCCACAAAGGACTTCAGTCGATATATCAAGTTCAGAAAAACGCATTTTGCCTTCTTCCAAAGGAACTTCTTTCAGCGCGGGAATTTTCTTAGGGGCCTGAGGGCTAGTTTGGCGATGCATCGCTTTTCTTGTTTTATCGTTAGGCCTGTATTTTGTTTTCTTTTCTCCTGAACGGATATCCTGTTTGTCTTTTCTCTTGTGTGAAGACGCGACGGCATCATGGGCCTTTGCGGAAAGTACCGATGGCGATTTTTCAGTTAACGGGCCAAAAAGGCCAAAAAGGTTTCTAATTTTCTTCTTAATCCTGTTTATCATTTCAATTTATTTCCGAGTCTAAATGACTCCTTGTTATTTTACGAATATCCGGTTGCTTTGCCTATAATCATCAGAGGTATTCAGCGGCAGCGGCGGCAAGAGGGCTGCGCTCACTCTTTCTTAATGTAATATGTCCGTGAATGGGAAGGTTCTTAAAACGCTCCACGGTGTAAGTCAAGCCATTACTGGAAGCGTCGAGATAAGGATTGTCTATCTGGTACGGGTCCCCGGTAAGCACCATTTTCGTGCCTTCCCCTGCGCGGCTGACAATGGTTTTGATTTCATGCGGCGTAAGGTTCTGCGCCTCATCCACGATCACGTATTGTCGCGGAATGCTTCTGCCCCTTATGTATGTTATGGCCTCAAGCTCCAACTGGTGGTTTCTGGTAAGGTCTTCAACATATTTGCGTATTGACTGAACATCCTTCTTCTCTCCGTGCATGCTGTGCATCAGATAGTCGAGGTTATCGAATATCGGCTGCATCCAGTGGCTCAGTTTTTCGTCCTTGGTCCCCGGCAGATAGCCTATGTCATTGCCGAGCGGCACTATCGGGCGTGAAACCAGAATTTTCTCATACAGCTTTTTCTGAAGAACCAACTCAAGCCCCGCGGCAAGGGCAAGAAGAGTTTTTCCTGAACCGGCCTGTCCGACAAGTGTAACAATCTGAATTTCCGGGTCCAGGAGCAACTCAAAAGCCATCCGCTGCTCCTTGCTTCTCGGTTTGATGTTCCACACAACATCATCCCGTTGCGGGAGAAGGTTCAGTACCGTATCGGATTTAGCTTTGGCAAGGGCTGTATGTTTAGGGTTTGTCTCATCCCGGAGAAGAACAAATTCGTTCGGAAAAAAGTTGTTATCCGGAACAGTGACAGTCCTCGCCTGATATATTTCATCAACAGTGGAAGCATTTACATTTATTTCCCTGAAACCTGAAAAAAGCTCATCAAAGTTTATCTTCTGTTTTTCAAAGTCCATGACGGGAAGGCCGATGGCGTCAGCTTTCAGGCGCAGGTTTATATCCTTCGTTATCAGGATGACGTTTTCGCCTTCCTCGTGCAGATGGTATGCCACGCGCAGTATGCGGTTATCGGGCATCTCCATGTCAAGTTCCTTATTGGAAATCTGCCCCTTTCCCGTAACTATCTTGAGTATGCCGGGAGGAGTGCTGCCATTGCCGTTGTCAAATTCAACGCCCTTGGCGAGGCTTCCCTTGCCGCGAAGCATGTCAAGTCTTCTTATAACCTGTCTGGCATTGCGCCCCAGTTCATCCTGATTTTTCTTGAATTTATCAAGTTCCTCAATTACCGCCATTGGAAGAATGACTATATTGTCCTTGAAAGATTCCAGCGCCTGAGCACTGTGAAGCAGAACATTGGTATCAAGCACGAAAGTTTTCCGCATCCGTTTTTCTCCGTATCCTATTTGGTTAAAAAAACAATTTTTCTTATAAATCAAAATCAGAAGCCTTAATATGCCTGATTAAAGCATATTATCCAATTAGGATTTGATTTTGACAAAAATATAGCTTAAATAATACGGTAAAATGGAACAGTCGAAAAGTTTGTCGAAGATTTTCCACCGGACGGCGGCAAATGAAAAAGCCCCGGAATGCCTGGAAGGATGCCTCCTTTCAGGGGCGTCTTCGAGATTGAGGGCGTAAATCCATGTAAGGAACGTGGCAAAACAACAGAGGTCGAAATGGTTTTCAGCAGAAAGATGATTGCGGCACTGGGAGTCAAGACCCCCAAGTCCTGTTTGATTTCCTTGAATCCGCTTTTGATTTTCCATCTTTCCCATAAAAACCAATCGGAAAATTTTCCATTTTTTTCTGATACGACGGCAAAGAAAAATGGCGAGTTATAACTCAATGAAGTCAGCAGTCAGGAAAATCATAGTTGAAAAAACTGGAAAACTTTAGTTCAGGCACTTTTTGAACGATAAAAATTGGGAATAGAGGGAATAAGAATGAAAGCTGCCAAAATGTTCAAGAACAGTAAGTTTCTTCAATATCCTGACGGCCGCGATGAATCTTTGCCGATTGTAAAATCGTGGAGAGGAAAATGGATCTGGCTAAAAGACTGCGGTGACGGAATGCACGACTATATCTGCTTCAGGAAGGAATTCCTTCTAGAAGACAAAGCGGATAATCCCGTAATTCACATAACTGCGGAGCGGGAATATATTTTATGGGTCAACGGTCATTTCGCCGGACGCGGTCCATTCTTAAGTGATCCGAAATATAAGCGTTATGATTCTTTCCGCATTAGAGATTTGTTCAAGCCTGGTAAAAATATCATTGGCGTTATGGTATATCATCATTCTGAAAAGCTCGGAGCATCGCGCTTGACCCCTCATCAGGAAGCATGCGGATTCTTATGCCAGATCGATGATGGAAATAATACCTTGCTTGTTTCCAATCAAAGTTGGAAAACCGCCCGGAATAAAGCCTATTTAAGACCGTCTGTTAAATTTGATGACGGCAGTTATCACGAATGCTACAACGCAAGTGCTTTTTCCAGTAACTGGAACGAGGAGTCTTTCGATGCTTCGCCGTGGCAGAACGCAGTAAGCTGCATGCAGGAAAAACATCCGCTCTGGGGCAGCACAATTCCCCAGAACAGATTCTTTCCATGGGTGAACCTTATTCCTTCAGAAACCGGAATGCCTGGGCTTACTAAGCGCCTTCCTAAAAATGTGTCTTCCGGCGAAGTGATTCAGCGCCGAGAGTTCTCCGCTAGTGACGGTGCTGTCAGAATGAGCCTTGAAGAGGTTCTGCCATCCACAAAAGCATCAGTTCTCAATATTTCCAGTCTCACCACCGCCGGCAAAGGAACTGTCAGTGTAAAAAATTCCGATTATTTTGAGTCTGAAGATACTTTTGATGGCATAAGGAATGCAACGATAATCCTTGATTTCGGCAGACTCATGAATGCCAGATTCGGCTTCCGGTTTAGAAGTCCAGCCAATGTTAAAATAGATATCGGCTATGCCTGGAATCTGGAAGGGGGCAGAATCATTCCATACGTCTCTTCCAGAACACCTCAGGCGGATTGTTATTTATCCGGAGGCGACATGCAGGAGTGGCAGACTTTTCAGTGGCGCCATTTCAGATATATCCAGCTTACCTTTAGAGATTTGATGGAAACATTGGAGCTTTTTGAAGTATGGGCAGAAGAGGTCGAGCATCAATTTCCAGAAGCTGTTGAATTCTCTTCAGACTGTGAACTGCTGAACAGGTCATGGAAAGCAACGGAAAATACGATAAGGTTATGCTGTGCAAACAATCAGACAATGGATAATCCGTCCAGAGAAAGAAAACAGTATTTAGGCGACTGTTCGGCTATAGTTCCAGCCATCGATCAGTTCTTCGGTGAAACGGCACTGGTAAAAAAATATTTTCATCAGTTCGATGAATCTCAGCATCGCAGCGGGTTATATCGTTACAGTACAGGACACGATGATGACGGCGCATCCCTCTTTGATCATTCATTGGCTTTACCCATCAGGCTTTATGAGCACTATATGCGTTTTGGAGACGATAAACTGGTTTTGCGCATGATGCCGGGAATAAGGCGTTTTATGGAATTATCAGAGTCGATACTCGATTCCAGCGGAATCGCCATGCTGCCGCCTTATGGCATCTGGTTCGACTGGGCATGCGTAAAGCGTGAAAATATTTCTTTTATTCTTAACGCATTGACTGCAAGAGCTTTCATATCATCTGCCCGACTTGCGGCTTATGTCGGATGCGGAGATAAGAATTCTGAGGTATGGAATGAACGCGCCAATAAAATAATCTGCTTCCTGCGTGAAAATTTCTATGACAAGAAACGCAGTGTTTATGTCGATTGCCTGATGGATAACGGTACCCGTGATCCTTTTGTCAGCGAGCACTCAAACAGTCTTGCGGTTTTATGGGGGATTGCGGATATTGGGCAGAGCGACGCGATAATGAATGCCTATCAAAAGAACAGAAAACTTTTCTCGTCGGCATCCCCTGCGTGGAAATATCTACCGGAAGCTTTTATCCATGCCCACAGAACTGATTTGATGGTGGACTGGATAAAAAGAAAATACGGACCTGTCCTGGATGCCGGATATGACACGCTCCCTGAAACATGGTGTCTTTATGGTGAAAATACACTCGGGCGATGGCGTTGCCGAAACAGCCGAGCCGTGGCTCAGGGCGCTGGGCTTGGCCTGCCTGACACCGTAGTTCACGGACTTGCCGGGATTGTCCCGCTGGAACCGGGATTTGCTAAAGTCGGAATTTCTCCCAAGCCGGGTAGTCTCAGACGTTTCAGTGTGGCAGTTCCCGGTCCTGACGGTATATATTCTCTTCAATATTCGGCTGACGCTTCAGAAAATATATATAAAATTACAGTTCCAGCTGGGAAAGACTGCAAATTTATTATAAACGAGCCGGAACTTCCTGCTAATGTTCTTGTCAACGGAACTGAAGCGCGGCCGGACTCGGAGAATAAGACATTTAATAACGAAACGTCATTTTATTTTAATTTAAAAGGGAGTTTTAAAGAAAGCAATTGGAAAATCATAGTTAAAAAATAGGAAAACTTTAGTTTATTTCTGCAAAGATTGAATAGGTTCTATATCTCAAACATTTCATCATTATAAGGATTTTCGATATCGCCAGGCAGTTTCATTGTTTCGGCGGTTTCTTTTATTGCCGCGTCGAGGGCTTTCAAAGTTTCCGTGGAAACTGCACCGTCGCATTCGATTTCGACTTCTACCAGACTGAGATTATTTGCCAAATTACTTACGTGATGGTGTGCAATTCGCATTACCTGTCTTATGGATTTAAGTTTTTCTTCTTTCAGTTTGACCGCTGTCTTCTGCTGTTCAATGGAAAATAATTTTTTCATCGCAAAAAGAACAATGACAAATATCTATTTCAATCATGATTGCATTATGGCCTGTTCTTGTTTTCATTGCAAATAAGAAAGAGCCGTTCAGAAAAAAGGTCCGTTTTTCCTTATACGGCCCTCTAACCGGGGCTGCGGCAGCCCTGTTGATGTTAACCCCTAACTCCGCTGGGATTACGTAATATTTTCCTATTTTTCTTTTTTTTGTATTGATTT
>MHBF01000052.1 GCA_001803225.1 Lentisphaerae bacterium GWF2_44_16
GGATTAAACTTATCAGGAATCCTGTTCAGTCCCAATATTGAATATGGATATTTCTTTACGGAGCGTCTGCGTTGTGTTGTTTAATTGTCTTGTAGCCTCATTGAATTCACGCAGAGATTCGGCTGCCTGTCTGGCGGCATCGCTGAGCTGAACTATGGCTTCGGTAATTTGTTTTGCTCCCTCTGCCTGCTGCTTTGACTCTTCAACTACGTTGTTGAATATGGAATGGATAGATTGAATCTCTTTCATGATCGCCTCAATATGGGAGATTGTTGAACTTGTTCCACTTACGTGTTTTCGAACATCCTCAGAGAATTTATCCATTTCCATGACCCCGGAAGAGACGGCGCTTTGCATATCCTTGACAATCTTCGCGATGTCCAGGGTCGCTATCGCTGTTTGATCGGCAAGCCTTCTGATTTCTTTTGCCACAACTGAGAAGCCCTTGCCGTATTCGCCGGCTTTTTCCGCCTCAATAGCGGCGTTCAGGGATAGAAGATTGGTCTGATCGGTGATTTTTGTCATTGTTACGACAACGTCGCTGATAAGTTTTCCACGCTCATTGATAGTGGAAAGTTTTGAGTATATAGACTCGGTAGCGGCGGCAAGCTGTTTCATTGCCAAGTGCATTTCATTAAGGTTTGAATTTCCGCGACTCGCAAATTCGGCGGTGTGGTTGAATGAGGCTGCAACTCCATTCATTGAGATTACAATCTGCCGGGACGTGGCGGCAATCTCTTCGCTGGAGGTAGCGATCTCGCTGGTCGAGACGCTGACCTCAGTTACAGTTACTTCCTGCTCTTTAGAGGAAGACGCTATCTGTAAAGCACTCGTTGCTGTCTGGATAATCGACTTCTGTACCTGGGAAACAAGCGAGTTCAAGTTCTCTGTCATTGATGTGATTGAAGTAATAAGGATAGATATTTCATCGCTCTGATGGATTGCGGCGGACCCTGGCTTGCGTTTTCGTCCAAGGTAGGATGCCAGTTTTTCGATCGCAAGCTTGGCGGAGTAGATGTTGCCGGATGCGATCAGCTGTGCTGTTTTTGAAATCTGGGAAATGGGTGAAATTATTGATTTGGCCGTCAGCACGTTCAATATCAGGGAAACCACTATGGCTGCCAGCGTTATTATAACAAGGGACGCGATGGATATGCGAACGGCCTCGAAAAGCTTTTTTCTGGCTTCCGCGTTCTTTGTTTTCATATTTTCCCCAAGAGCGTGTAACTTTGACTGTAATTGAGTGAGTGCCGGGGATGTATTTCCCTTGAATATGATATAGGCTTCATTCCGTATCAAATCGGCTTCTTTTTCTGTTGTGTCTTTCTCGATTTTCGCCAGCACGTTAAATATTGATATGGCGCTGTCATGCAAATTTTTGTGGGGTTCTTCCATTGATGTTATGATATTTGCGGCAATCTTATCCCTCGAAGAAATAAGCTGTCCATCTTTTCCATAGATGAATTTACCCAATTCGCAAAGCTTGTGGTCTGTTTGAATGTCAACGTGAAGCTTCTTTTCTAGGAATACAGTTTCCAGCCTTGCTTCCCATTTCAGATGATCAATTTCTCTTTCAAGGCAAATGCTCGCGTATTTGTCGCGTTCTGTCATCTCTTTTGCCGCTTTTTCAATGTTGAGGAGATTCTTGAAAATGATTGCGCCCATAGACAAGATCATTACCAAAACGAGTAAAGCATTGCCATACAATTTACCTGAAATACCAAGCTTTCTCATAAAATCCCCCTGTCCGTAAAGTGTTCTGAAAAATATTCCTTCGCAAATTAACGAAAGAAAGAAAAATCTATAGTGTAATATAATTACGGTACTGGGAAAAGCCATTAATTCACAAGAGAAAACTCAAGCTTATTCATTCAGAATGAAGATACAGATTTTGAACTGGGTATATTAAGCTTGGAAAAAGCGGCGGAATTGAAGCTCTGCCGCTCCTGCATTTTTATGAAGAATTAGGAATCTAAATTCTGAGGCAATAGGATTCCAAGTTAAAAACTTGCAAATGATACTTATTGATATTATTATAAACGATAATACAGAAGGGTGGCGATATGGAAAAGCACTGGAATAAAAATGTTCGATTCAATATAATTGTTTTGCTTACTGTGCTGATCTTCGCGGGAGCAGATATGCTTTCTGCTGGAAATGTGCCGAAAAATCGGATTGCTGAAAAAGCTGACGGCCCCGAGAACATAACAAAAAAAGAAAATAAGAATAAAGACGAGAAGGAAACAGAGAAAGTTTCCGAAGAGGATATAAAGAAAATCCTTAAAAAATTGAAAATAACTCCAGTTGTACAGGCACCCACATCGAAGTCAAACTCTGATTACGATAACAGATCTCAAGTAATCAAATGCAGGGTCAACATAGTTAATGAATCCACCGATGATATCAAAGGCTGGGGCCTGGATTTGTACATCATCGGCAAATCAGTCAACAGCAGCAAGGAGTACAGGCTGCTTAAAATAGCGACATCGTCTGACATATCTGTGGAAAAAAGGGGAAAATATACTTCAGAAGAACAAACCTGCAGGTTTGAATATGATTCCAACAATTATGCAAAGTTCGGACACAAATATGAAGGCTACCTGCTGGCGCTTAAGGACAGTTCAGGCGCGGTCATTATGAAGAAAGGAATTCCTTCCAAATTTGAGAAAATCGCAGACAAAATAATACAGCTTGAGGAAAACAGTATTTTCGATGATAAAGGAACTTTTATTGAGAACTACGGTAGATTTAGCAGATTTGGCAGACGTTAGAATTGACCTCCATAAATTTCCAAAGTCAGCTTTAGTGCTTTGCTACCTGTATAAGTCTGTTTTGCTCTTGGAGTGAGCGTCCAGGCCGTCCATTATCGCGGTACAGCTGTTCTGCCAGCGGTCTTCCGGGATGTCTTCGGTAATTCCCATTATGATTCCGTCGATTGAAGACAACTCGTCCAGCATGTCAATGGTTTTCTGTTTCACTTCTTCATCTGTTTTAAGGTGTACGGAGGAGGGGAAATTGAGCCAGAGGACTTTGTCTTTCCATGCGTCCCTTGCTTCTCCGAGCGTCATGTCGGTGTCGGGGGAGGGCGTGAAAGCCTCAATATAGTCAAGCCGGGTCCCCGCCACGGCTTTTGAAAGCAGGCGGCAGTTCGCGTCCAGATGAGTGCCGATAAGTTTGCCGTGTTTATGCATAATATCAGCCGCTTCGTTATAATGAGGAACATAATATTTTTCAAAGGTCTCAAGTCCGATTATATCGGAGACTACATTGCCCCCATAGTTAGCGTGTGACGCGGGGGACGCGGCGACGAGAGGATAAACTTTTCTACGCTGTTCGACGATGGCCTCATAGAGTTTCAGTATTTCATCCCTGTTGTCCATCCACTCCATGCAGAAATCCTGCATGTCGATATACCCCCCTGATATGAGCGTCTGAAGAGGCTCAAGGCCGAAACCTGCCCTGAAAATGGCGTCTCCTCCGAAGGCTTTTTCAGCCTTGATAAAGGCATCATAGCACGGTTCGTATATTTCATCCCTGATAATAAACAGCAACGCTTTGTAATCATCCGGGCTTTTGAATAATTTCTCATGCAGCCATGATGTAAATCCCGCGGCTTCCCGGAGATTTGTCAGCGTTCCAACGGGTGTTTCATAATATGTTCTGGTCATTGTTTTGCCGTTTTCAGCATATACTTCGCTTTTGATTTTGACATTCGGCGTGCGGGTTTTGAAAACGGGAGCAGTACGTTCGACAATGCACATTCCACGGTTTCTCATTTCGCGTTCCGCGCGGCATTTATAGGCTTTTCCTCCATACATGGTAAATGGAACAGAATTGGAATGTCCGCCTTTCAATGAAATCATAACTTTCTCTGCCGCTGTCATATTTAAATCCTCTTATTGATTATTTTGCTTGTCATATTAAATTATATAAGTTTAATTTCATAATTGAAATGTAAAAAATTGCTTTCTTATATGGATAAAATTGCTGTCAATAGGGATTTTTCTCATGCGTTCAGGAATGGCGAAGCTTCCGTAAAGGCGGGATTCTCGATTGTTACACTCGGCAAAATATTCAACAAAGTAAACTATTACTGCCGGGAAAGAACGAGAAATGATTACCTGCTTCTGCTGACCCTTGATGGAGAAGCCTGGGTGAAAGAAGGAAAAAGAAAGAAAAAACTTCGGAAAGGCTCATGGTTTATATTACGTCCCGGACTTGTCCATTCATATCGTGACATTGTTCCGTGGTCCCTGGCATATGTGCATTTTTACGGGACTTCGGCGGCATGGACGGTCAATGAACTGGGTTTTTTAAAACGTGAAAATCTCGGCTTCATGCAGGCGGACAACTCGGCAAGGGAACTTCTGTTCAGGCTTATTTCACGCGCTGAAGATGTCAGTATTTCCGGAGAAATTATCAGAAACGCCATGCTTGTGGAGCTTCTGGTTGCTTTGCACCAGAATTACCGCAGGAACAAAAACGATAATGATCCCCTTGAGGCGGTCAGGGAATATATTGGCGCTAATTTGGACAAGGAACTGACGCTTCCCTGTCTCGCTGAACTGTCAGGGTTTTCGCAATTTCATTTTATAAGAGTATTCAGGGGAAAGTATGGTTATTCCCCGATACAGTTTATCCAGAAACTGCGCATTGAAAAAGCAAAGGAATTACTTGGAGATGAAAGTGAAAGCATGAAGGTCCGTGAAGTCGCGAAGGCTTCAGGATTTAAAGACCCGCTTTATTTTTCAAAGGCTTTCAGGCAATGGACGGGGACCTCCCCTGAAAAGTTCAGGGATTATATGAAACTTCTGAACCACAGATAAAGTATTCTATATAAGGAGTACCATATCTCTTTTTTCGCTTCAAGAAAAGCTCCTTGTGTATTTGCAATACCCGGCTTTATAACGTAACTTATTGTTTGCTTTTGCCGGGTAAATAAAGAATATTCAGGAAGGTCGATATTGGAAAAGCTTAAGAGAAGGAAATATCCTCACGAGGCGGTAAAGCGCAAGGCGGATTATGTTACGGCGCTCGCGGTGGGCTTTTTTGTACTTATTTTGATTTTTGAGTTGCTGCTTGTTACCTGGCTGCCCTGGTATCTGCGCACGAAAAGTATCTGGGAGAGAGAATCTGCCCGCGAGGAAATGGTGGAATTACTGGATAACCTGCGGTCTAATTTTTCGAGTATCAGCAGAAAGTACAGCGGTTATCAGCTGGGGCAGATATCAATCATGACCGACTGCCTAGATCAGATAGCCCGTTATCTCAGAACTTACAGTGAACAGCTCAGCAGGGAGCAGATACATGATTTGTATGCGGACCTCAGAAGCATTGAAATATGGTATAACAGAATGAGAATCGGGAATTTCAACGAAGAGAATGTAAAGATAAACCCGTTGAAGTTCATGACTGTACTGGCGGAGAAATCAGGTTTCACTCTGCCCCCGCCGGAAAAAAGTGAAAAAAGCAACGGAAAAGAAGAAAAAAATGAAACAGGAAAGACTGAATAGTATAATCAATGCCTTTACCGGCAAAAAAGTCGCGGTAATAGGCGACCTGATGATTGATGTTTATTTGTGGGGCAAAGCTACCCGCATATCTCAGGAGGCCCCGGTGCCTGTCGTAAATGTGCAGAAGAAAACCCATTGCCTGGGCGGTGCTTCCAATGTTATGCGCAATGCCGCCACTCTGGGGGCTTCAGTCATGGCTTTCGGGGTTGTAGGCGATGATGAGAACGGCAGAATAATACGTTCCATGCTTGATGATTATTCAATAGACGCCGCGAATGTTCTCTGCGACAGTACGCGCAGGACTACCGAAAAGCAGAGGCTTATAGCCGGGACACAGCAGCTTGTGAGAATCGATTATGAAGAAACTGAAGCTGTCAGCTCCGGTATGAGAGACAGAATTGTGGGCAATCTCCTTGAGCTTATAGAAAAACGCGAAATAGACGCGATAATATTTGAGGATTATGCAAAGGGAATGCTTGATTCGGAAATACTGAATCAGATATCCGCCGCGGCAAGGAAAGCCAATATCGTCGTGGCCCTTGATCCGCATCCGAACCATCCGATCAAAGTGTCCAATCTTACCCTGATGACCCCTAACAGGATGGAAGCTTTCGGCTTGGCTGGCATTTACTTCAGGGAAGAGGACAGCAGTGTCAAAAATGACGTAAAACTCCAGGAAGTGGCCTTGAAAATCAAGGAAATATGGGGGCCGGAGTATCTGCTTATCACGCTTGGCGCTCAGGGAATGGCCCTTTTTCAGAAAGATGGCGGCTTTCACTCTATACCCACCAGAGCGCGGGAAGTTTTTGATGTTTCCGGCGCGGGGGATACTGTAATATCGACATTTACTCTTTCCCTGCTTGGAGGAGCGGGCCCGCGGGAGGCCGCGGAAATAGCGAATCACGCGGCTGGTGTTGTCGTCGGCAAAGTCGGCACTGTTACTGTTACGATAGATGAGCTTTTTGAAAGTTTCGGCATTGCTTGAAAATCAGGATATATAAAATATGAAGAGAAAAACAATTGCTGTGATACCTGCGCGTTTTGGCAGCACACGTTTTCCCGGCAAGGTGCTTGCGCTTTTGCGGGGCAGGCCCATTATCCAGTGGGTTTATGAAAGGACTGCCGCTTCAAAAGCGGATACAGTGCTGATAGCGACTGATAATGAAAAAGTCGCGGACGCGGCGCGTTCATTCGGAGCTGTCGCGGTAATGACATCCCCGGAGCATCCCTCCGGCACAGACCGTATAAAGGAAGCCGTTAAAGGCATTGAGGGCGATGTGGTGATAAACGTGCAGGGCGATGAACCCCTGATACCGACGGAGACCATCAATCAGCTCATAGATAAAATGCTTGATACGCCATCGCTCGAAATGGCAACTGTCGCCGTTCCCGCCGCAAGGAAAATTATAGAGAATAATCCCAATATTGTCAAACTGGTGCTTGATAATAATAATTTTGCGTTATATTTCAGCCGCTCCATGATTCCTTTTCTGAGAACGGGCGGTTCCGATATGGAGACTTACCGTCACTGGGGGATTTACGCCTACCGGAGGGATGTCCTTGATAAATTTGTCAAACTGCCGGAAGGCAGTCTTGAGAAGTGTGAAAAGCTTGAGCAGTTGAGGGCATTGGAGAATGGTATAAGAATATATGTGCTTTTCAGCGATTTTCAGAGTATCGGGATTGACACGCCGGAGGACCTTGAGGCCGCTGAGAGCTTTCTGAAGGAAAATAAATCTTTTTAAGTTTTGATTGAGTGCTTATGAAAAAAATATGTCTGGATGATGAAATTCGTATAGGTGAAGAATTCACTGTGATAGCCGGGCCCTGCGTTGCGGAAAACAGAGAAATTTGTTTTGCCGTAGCTGAATTTATGATGAAAATTTCAGAAAAACTTGGTTTTCAATATGTTTTCAAAGCTTCTTTCGATAAGGCGAACAGAACTTCCGTGAAATCATTCAGGGGGCTTGGCTTTGAAGGCGGACTTGAGATACTGGCGGAAATAAAGGACAAATGTGATCTGCCCGTGCTTACTGATGTGCATGACGCCTCTCAGGTCAATAAGACTGCTGAAATAGCGGACATAATCCAGATACCCGCTTTTCTCTGCCGTCAGACTGATTTACTTATAGAAGCCGGCAAGAGCGGCAGGATTGTAAATATAAAAAAGGGTCAGTTCATGGCCCCCGAAGACATGCTGGGTGCTGTCGAAAAAGTCAGATCTGCCGGAAATAAAAGAGTAATGCTTACGGAAAGAGGAACTTCTTTTGGATATCACAATCTGGTCGTGGATATGAGAGGTCTGGTGATAATGAGAGAAATGGGCGTGCCTGTGGTGTTTGACGCGACGCACTCGGTACAACTTCCCGGAGGCCTGGGCACGGCTTCCGGAGGACAGCGCCACTTTGTTAGGCCGTTGGCCAGGGCTGCCGCCGCCGTGGGGATTGACGCTCTTTTCCTGGAAGTCCACCCCAACCCCGACAAGGCCCTTTCAGATGGTCCTAATTCGCTTGATTTCAAGGATGCCGAGGCCGCTATAAAGGAAGTAAAAGAGATATATGACCTTACACGCAAAAGTTCAAAAAATTAAGGCGCTTGTCCTCGACATAGACGGCGTTCTCACAGACGGGCGGATAGGCTACGGTCAGGGGGAAGGGGAGATTAAATTTTTCCATGTCCGTGACGGGCACGGTCTGAAAATGGCTATGCGCGCCGGGCTGAAAGTCGGTGTCCTGTCCGGAAGAAGCAGCGAGGCCAACCGCACACGGGCGAGGGAGCTTGGTTTCAGCTTCATTTATGAAGGTAAAAAAGACAAGGGCGAGGCGTTTAAAATCCTCCTGGCGGAAAATGACCTGAAGGCTGACGAATGCCTCTATATGGGAGATGATGTTGTTGATATTCCGGTTTTCAGACAGGCCGGGATAGCGGTGACAGTGGCTGATGCTCCGGCGGACCTGGATGAATTTTGTGACTGTCGCACGAAGCTTCCCGGAGGGCAGGGGGCGGTAAGGGAACTTATTGAATGGCTTTTAAAGGAACAGGGCAAATGGCAGGATTTAATGAAAAAATACATTTAGCGGCAATCGCGCTGCTGCTTATCTTTTTCTGCGGCGTTTCTCACGCGCAGCAGGATGAGGGGTCTCATGCTGTTCTGGAGCAGTTTAAGCTTCCTGAGTACGGAGAGAAGGACGGCAAGCTCAAATTCATACTTTACGGAGACAAAGGGGTGAATCTGGGGGAACTGGTCAATCTTGACGGGGTGCTGGTCGATTTTGTCAGGGAGGAAGTGACAAACATTAATGAAGTTCAGGACCTTCAGGGACTGAAACTTTACAAAATAGATGATAAACTGGAGAACATACTCAAGTTCTGGAAAGATAAACGCCACTCCAAGGCGCTGATTTCAACTCCGAAGGCCGTTCTGGATAAGATGACGAAAACAATCAGAGGCAATGATGAAATACATTTGCGTTCCCCCATCATGGACATGGACGGTGTCGGCTTTGAGGCTGATTATAATACGCAGACTATTACGGTCAAGAAAAATGTGAGGGTAATTATCCGCGGAACTCCCGATGATATGCGGAAAAATGAAAAACCCGATAAGAAAAAGTCGGCAACTGATGTTAATGTAAAGGAAGGCGGGAAAGAATAGATTATGAAAAAAATATTTTACTTGTTTGTTTTCGTTGTGTTTTGCTTGTTTGCGGGGATGATTGAGAGTTCCTCCGCCCAGGAAAAGCCTGCCGCGAAGTCCTCCATGCTGAGCGCTCTTGCGGGAAAACCATCAGGAAATCAGGGGCCTAAGCAGCCCACCAGGGTCAGCTCTGACAGCATGAGCGTGGATATGTCGAAAAATATCTCTGTTTTCACAGGAAATGTCATTGTAGATGACGAAAGAATGAAGATTAATTGTAATCAGATGACCTTGTACTTTGAAGACAAAGAGCCCGTTGAAGCGGTGCCGGAAAAAACGGAGAAAGCAGTAAAAACCGAAGAGAAAAAAGCGGCTTCCACTGAAGAGGATTTGGGCGACAAAAAAGAACTTTCAAAGATTATATGTACGGGAAATGTCATTATCTTGAGAAAAATATATGATCAGGAAGAGCAGAAAAAAGGAGAACAGAAATCACTTTCAGGAAGAGCTGATTATGATGTCAAGGCCGGAAAAATATATTTGACCGAAAACAATCCTGTTATTTACCGGGGCTATGATGAATTGAGAGCTAAAAAAATAACAATCTGGATAGACAGCGAACGCGTTGATTCAGAAGGAAACGTGCAGATAACCGTGAATCAGAACCCGGCGCCTGTTGAGGATAAAATGGAAAAGAAAAAAGATGACGCTAAAGTCGTGGACGATGATAAGAAGGAAAGCGACGCTAATTTATCCGGAGATGATAAAAAGAAAGATGACGCTGAAAACGCGGGAAAACGAACTTTTAAGATTGATTAACTCAAAAAATTAAGGTTTGCATAAGGGCATGGAAAATACGGAAGACGATGTATTGTTGTTGGACGCGAAAAACCTTGTCAAGGCGTATAAAGGCAGGCGGGTGGTAAACGGCGCGGCTATTTATGTCAGAAGAGGCGAAGTTGTCGGATTGCTCGGCCCTAACGGGGCAGGCAAGACAACCAGTTTCTATATGATAATGGGCCTTGTCAGGCCGGATGAGGGAACTATAATGTTCAAAGGGGCCGACGTTTCCAGCATGCCTATGTACAAAAGGGCGAGAATGGGGATGGGCTATCTGGCGCAGGAACCTTCGATTTTCAGGAAGCTGACCGTGGAGGAAAATATAATGGCCATCCTCGAGACGCTGGATATTTCAAGGAAAGAGCGCAAATTGCGCCTTGAAAGGCTGCTTGATGAACTGGAACTCGCGCCTCTGGCCAAGCAGAAAGCCATGACCCTCAGCGGCGGTGAACGGCGCAGGCTCGAAATAACCCGCGCCCTCGTTACCGAGCCGGCTTTCATCCTTCTTGATGAGCCGTTCAGCGGCGTTGACCCTATCGCCGTTTATGATGTGCAGCAGATTATCGGACAGCTCAAAGAGAAAAACCTCGGCATACTTATTACCGACCACAACGTCAGGGAAACTCTCTCCTGCGTGGACAGGGCTTACCTGATGAGCGAAGGCAATATAGTCGCCGAGGGCAACAGCGATTATCTGGTCAATGATGAAAAGGCCAGGGAAGTTTATCTGGGACCCAAATTCACAATGTAATTGAAATTAACATATTTCTGATGGAAATATAAGAAAACCAAAACACCGGGAGGTTATAATGGAAATCGTAGTAAGCAGCCGTCATCAGCATGTTAGTAATGAGACAAAACAATATGTCGCGGAAAAAATAGACGCGATACTGGAAAGCAAAACCATAAAGATAACAAGCGTGAAAGTGGTACTTGATCAGCAGAAAAACCGCTACCAGGCTGAAGTTATTGTAAATGCCAAAGGCGTGGATTTCGAGGCTGACGCTGAGACTTTTGACCTTTATGAGTCCATTGATACGGCTGTTAACAAGATTGACAGTCAGCTCAGCCGTTATCTTGACAAGAAACAGGACCATCACAAAAAGCATCAGTCTATAAAAGATGTTCCTGAAAAGGACGAAGAGGAAGCCTGATAAACCGCGATACGGTTTTTTTACAGTCAGGGCCTCCGGCTCTCCGTTTTGTCAATGTTATGAACGTTCGGTATTGAAATAATTCGGAGAAATTTTTTATGGATAAGGGCCTTTCCCTGGGAATTGATCTGGGCGGAACAAAAATTCTTGCCGTCCTGGCGAATTCTGACATGAAACCGCTTGCGGAGGCAAAGTCGTCTACTCGTATAGTGCCGGACCCTGCCATGATAGCGGAACAGATAAAAGAAACCGGCTTTGAAGTTCTGCGCGGGATAAATGCGTCAATTGATGATGTTTCCGTCATCGGCGTCGCCGTTCCGTCTTCTGTTGACCCGCGTACGGGCGACTGTGTTCACTCTCCCAATCTCGGACTGAAAAATTATTCTCTCAAAAAACATCTTGAGAAGTTTTTCGGCAGGGATGTTTATCTGGCTAATGACGGGAATTGCGGAGTGCTGGCGGAATTTCACGCGGGCGCGGCCAGGGGCTTCAATTCCGTGGTGGCTTATTTTGTGGGCACAGGGCTCGGCGGCGGCATTATCATTGACGGAAAGCTTCTCGTCGGCAACGGCGGAATCGCCGGAGAGCTGGGGCATACCATCGTAAAGTATGGCGGCAGAAAATGCAACTGCGGCAACAAGGGCTGTCTTGAGGCTTACTGCAGCAAGGCGGGCTTTGTTAAAGCAATTCAAAGAAATATTGACGGAAAAGGCTTGAAATGTTCCGTCGGAAAATTTATAAAAAATGGAAATATAAAAAGCCGTTATCTGGCCCTGGCTTATGAAAATTTAGACCCGGCCGTATGCAGGGCTGTTAACAACGGTATTAAAATGCTGGGCGCGGCCGCCGCTTCTCATGTCTCTACTGTGGCGCCGGAATGCATTATTCTCGGCGGCGGCGTTGTTGAAGCGATAGGAGACGAATTCATGGAGATTTTTATTGAAAGTTTCAAAGAGCATCTTTTTGGGATAAAACCCTCTGAAATAGCGGTAAGAAGGGCTTCCCTCGGAGACTCCGCGGTTGCGATCGGAGCGACAATATTGGCCGCTAAAAAGGGGAAAATCTGATGCAGACTGAAGTGCCTGTCGTGATGGCGACCATAGATATCGGCGCGCATTCTGTCAGAATGCTGATAGCCGAGGTCAGCCCGGATATGTCTTTTGAAGTGATGGAGTATCTCGAACAGAGAATTCCGCTGGGTTCCGATGTTTTCAAAAACGGCAGAATAAGCAACAAGGATATCCTGCTGCTCTGTGAAATATTCCGCAATTTCCGGCAGAAAATGGACGAATACGACATAAAGCTCTATAAAGCTATTGCCACAAGCGCGGTGCGGGAAGCTTCCAACTCGGATATTTTCATAGAGAGGATAGAGCAGGCTTCAGGGATAAAAGTCAATATATTCGAAGGTGTCGACGGCGCGCGCCTTGACTATCTTACCGTCAACAGGGATATTCCCGCAAAGTACGGGTTCAACAAAAAACGCATGCTGATAGCGGATATCGGCACCGGGGCCTGCCAGGTCAGCGCGTACGAAAACGGAAATATATGTTTTACCGAAACAATCCGCATCGGCACTCTGAGAATACTTGAAGTTATGCCCTCTACTGTTTCTTTTGCCGGGATGAAGCAATCCCTCACCCCTTTTGTGAATAAGTCTTTCGGGGAACTTGAGCATATAGCCTACAGTCTCAAAGCGGAGGGCCTTGTGGCGATGGGGTCTTCGGTAAGGGCCATAGCGCTATTGGCGAAAGGCATCAATCACGGAGAAAAAGCCCTCAACATCTCCCATAAGAAGTTTAACGAAATATATCTTACAGCCGCTCAGAAAAGCGTTGAAAAAATAGTAAGGGATTACAAGATAAGCCACGGCCTCGCGGAAGCCATCACTCCCTGCTGCCTTATAATCGATTATCTATTCAGGATTACCGGTGCCGAACACCTGATTGTCCCTATGACTTCAACTAAAGACGCTCTGCTTCTGGATTTCATCAGCCAGACCTTCGGAGAAAAAGATTATTTTGCGCCCCAAATCGAATCCATAGTCAAAAGGCTCGCTGAAAAATATAAGTGTAACAACAGTTATACGATGAGGACTGTACTTATAGCGGAAATGCTCTTCTCTAATCTTCAGGAGCTTCACGGGCTCGGTCAGAAGGAGCTTTTCCTGCTGAAAATCGCCGCGCACCTTCATAAAGCCGGACTTTTCATCAACAATCAGGCCTATCATAAGCATAGTTATTACCTTATCAATTCCAGCGATATACCGGGCATCAACCGCAGAGGTCGCCAGATTGTGGCCGCTGTCGCGCGCTATCACCGCAAGTCATTTCCGAAGCCCGCTCATTTTGAGTATATGGCGCTTTCCCCTCATGAACGTATTGTAGTAAACAAGCTTGCCGCTATTCTCAGGGTCGCCTGCGGTCTTGCGGAGGCATGTTCATCAGAAAAACATTTCAAGCTGAAGATAAAGGAAGATTCAGTGGAGGTTAAGCTTTTGAACTCGGACATAGCGGCGGACAAAGCTTATCTGGAAATGGATGCCGGATTTTTCTTCCATGTCTTTGCCAGGCGAATGATATTCATATAAAAAAGGACGAAACGGAAATATGAAACACGGGAAATGCATAAACAGGGAAATAAGCTGGCTTGAATTCAATTCAAGAGTGCTTGACGAGGCCGCCGACAAGGGAAATCCGCTTCTGGAAAGATTGAAATTCCTTGCCATATTCAGCAGCAATCTGGATGAGTTTTTCATGGTCAGAGTGGCGGAAGTTATGCATCATTATGAAGGCGGTATTCCGTTTGACACCAACCCCTCCGAGCTTCTGGATTTCATGCGCCGCAAAGTCAGGGAGCTTATTGAGAGACAGTATAAATACCTTAATGATGAAATACTCCCGGCACTCGCTGAAAAAGGAATAGAAATAAGCGAATGCTCCAAACTTAACGTCGCCCAGCTCGGTATGATGCGCAAATATTTCATCAGCGAAATTCACCCCGTCCTTACTCCTATTGCCATTGACGGTTCCCACCCTTTTCCTCTTATCAAAAACACCGGGCTTGAGCTTCTTGTAAGGCTTGTCAAGGAAGGGGAAGAGGAAGAACGTTTCGCGATTATCGAGGTGCCGACCATTATCCAGCGCTTTGTAACTGTTGAAAAAACGGAAGACAGACAGCTTTACATTAATATTGGAGATCTCATTAGACAGAATATCGACCTGCTCCTTAGTGGATGCCGGATAATTGAAATTTCACCTTTCAGAGTTACCAGGGACATGGATTTTTATCTCGATGAAGACAGAGTGGGAGACATTCTCTCTGAAATTCAGGAAGAGTTGCAGAAGACTACCAGAAGACGGATTATCAGGCTCGAAATTTTTTCTAAAATGACCGATAAATCCAGAAAATGGCTTGAAACCAATCTCCAGGTAAAAACAGAGGATGTCTATCTGATACCGGGATTGCTTGATCTGAAAGGATTTTTCCGGGTTACAGGAAACAGGGATTTCCCGGAGCTTATTGACCATGAACTTCCGCCTCTTCCTTCGCTCTGCATAAATGAGGGCGAAAAAGTTTTTGACGCGATTTCGAGGAACGGCTCCTTCATCCTCCACCATCCCTATGAATCTTTTTCTCCCGTAATCAAAATGCTTGAAGAAGCCGCCGAAGACCCGGATGTCCTGGCGATTAAGCAGACCCTTTACAGGGTCGGTAATAATTCTCCTATCGTCAAGGCGCTCATAAGGGCGGCTTTAAACAGAAAGCAGGTTACTGTTCTTATTGAGCTGAAAGCCAGATTTGACGAGGAGCATAATATAGCCTGGGCGATGGAACTTGCCGAGGCCGGGGCCCATGTGATTTACGGAATAGCCGGGCTTAAAGTACACTGCAAAGCTCTGCTGATTGTCAGGCGCGAAGCCGGAGGCATAAACCGTTATGTACATCTAGGCACCGGAAATTATAACGACAAAACCGCCAAACTTTATACCGATATCGGCCTCTTCTGCAATGACAAAATGCTTGCCAATGACATATCAGCTCTTTTCAACGTGATAACAGGTTTTTCAAAGCCGCCCGTATGGAACAAAATAATGGTTGCCCCCTTCAATCTCAGAGAACGAATTATATATCTCATCAACAGGGAAAGCCGTCTTGCCACCAAAGAAAACCCCGGACATATAATCATCAAGGCCAATTCCATAATCGACCCCGAAATGATAGAGTGCCTTTACAACGCGGCCAAAAAGAACGTGAAGATAGACCTCATCATCCGCGGTGTCTGCGGAATAAATCCTTTTTCCAATAAAGACGCGGCAAAAAATATAAACGTTGTAAGTATACTCGACCGTTTTCTGGAACATTCCAGAATATATTATTTCAGAAACAACGGCGCTGAAGAATATTTCATCGGCAGTTCGGACCTTATGCCGCGTAACCTTGACAGGCGTATTGAAATCCTTTTCCCTATCGACAAAAAAGAGATAAGAAGAGAAATAGACATTATAATCAATTGTGCCTTGGCGGACAGGCGAAAAGGCAGAAAACTGATTAAGCCGAATACCTATTCCAGCACTGTCAACGCGGGAAGATATGAAAAACTCCGCAGTCAGATAAAACTCTATAATTTCTATAAAAACAGATATAAAGAGCATCTCGAACGCATTGCCCCGCAGCAGGAAATAAAGGTTTTCAAAAGCCTCTCCAGATGAAAATGGATAAACGCGACGAATGGCTGAAAATGCCGGATGAAAAATTTTTTCAATCCTGCCGCCTGGATTTTTTCAAGGCCACCGGTAAAGGCGGACAGAAACGCAATAAAACATCCTCCGCCGTGCGCCTGATACACCAGCCGAGCGATATCTCTGTTACGTCTTCAAATTCCCGAAGCCAGTCCCAGAACCGTTCAGACGCCCTGCGTAAACTCAAAATCCAGATAGCCCTTAAGTTTCGTTCAGATAATCCGCTGCTTGAAATCAATCCTGAAATGAGCATTACAAATCCGGATTATCCTTTATGGGTCGCGCATGTTTTCGATATTCTGGAAATCTCTTCTTTCCAGCTCAAAGACGCCGCTCCAAAACTGGGCGTCAGTACCTCTAAATTGCAAAAGCTTCTGGCTAGGGATACGGCTATATGGCAGGAATTCACCCGCCGCCGGGGAAAGCCTTCAGACGGAGATCAAAGAGCGATATCCGAGGAGCAGGGGTCGTAATTGGGATGTGCTTTTTCCGGCACTCTCATGCCGCCTGTCAGATAGAGCGCTGGTTTACTGTCGCATTCAAGTCTTATTACCGGGCAGAGGCCCGGGGCCCTTTCCGGGAGTTCTGTGATTGTGAGTTTGTCATCTTTCTGGGTGAAAGGCAAATCCTGATTTTTTTCGCCCAGTAGAACGGCTTTCAGAACTTTGCATTGCAAACCCGAAAGTATTAGTTCCGCACCCGGCCAGTAACGGATGAGATGATAGAGAAAATTGCCCTTTGCCGTAAATATCCCGTTATGTGACCAGTCCCCTCTGTGTTCTCCGCGTTCCTGCAAGTCGAATGCAAAGATATCGGTATCATTTACGCATTCACCGTATTTTTTGAGCCATTTCCCTGTCTGGTTCAGGATATTGACGCTTTCTTCGGGAATGCTTCCATCTCCGCGGGGGCCTATGTTGATAAGGAGATTGCCTTTTCCTGAAGCGGCCTTGGCGAGAAGCCCGATGACTTCTGCCGGACTTTTCCATTCATGGTCGCCGTGATGATATCCCCAGTGATTGTTCAGGGTCATGCATGCTTCCCAGGGACGCCAGGGGGAGGGGGCGCTCATGTGGCCTTCCGGTGTCGAAAAGTCCCCGGGGAGCCCGTTTCTGCCGTTGAAAATTATATGGGGCTGTATTTCTTTAACCATATCGTTCATGGCGGTTGCCTGCCAGCCGTCGGCGTGAAAAGGCCACCAGCCGTCATACCACAACACGTCAATGGGATTGAAACGCGTAACGAGTTCCTTTATGCGCGTGTGAGTGCTTCTGATGAACTTTTCATAATCCGCCGGATTATCTATCGCGTCCGCGCCGTCTGGTTTGTCTGTCCAATTATTGAGACTGTGATAAAGCGCGACTTTCAGCCCCTTTTTACGGGCGGCGGCGACGATTTCCGCTACGAGGTCGCGTTTTGCCGGGCTTTTCATGGAGTTGAAATCGCTGAGTTCCGTATCATAAAGCCTGAAACCGTCATGATGCATGGTGGTGAAAGTTATATACTTCATGCCGTTTTCAGCGGCCAGCGAACATACGGCGTCCGCGTCGAATTTTTCCGCCGTGAATTTCTCGGCGAGTTTCCTGTATTCTCCTGAAGATATTCTTTCGCGGTTCATTGCCCATTCCCCGCGTCCGATGAGACTGTAGAGACCGTAGTGAACGAAAAGCCCGAAACGCGCGTTGACAAACCAATCCATTTTTTCCGACATAAAGTTTCCTTTGTATATTTACTGCCTCTTCTACTCTACAGGCATAAGACCCTTTTTTGAATGGATATTATACTGTTTTAGATGGACTTTTTAATGTATAGAATTATCTTTTCCTAAAGAATATTTGAAAATCTTATTCAATTTTGCGCTGGGAATAATGAATATTTGCGTTATTATAAAGGCGTTTTGGTATTTAACGTCTTGCAGGGATTAACAGGAAAAAAATGACTGACAACGAAATAAGAGACAAAGTAAAAAATATACTGATTGAATGGTTCGAGATTGAGCCGGAACAAATTATTCCGGACGCGGAACTGCGGAAGGATTTTGAGTTTGACAGTCTTGATACCGTGGACTTTGTGGTCGCCCTGGAAAAAGAGTTCAAGTTCAAAATTAAAAGGCCTGATGATGAAACGGCAATCAGGGCCATGCGTACGCTTTCCGATGTTTTTGTCTTTATAAAAGAGAAATTAAAACAGGCGGACAACTGAATTGCCCCCTAATAAAGAAATGTCTAATTCAGCTCTTATATGCCTTAATATCTTTTATTACCTTTACATCCTTATACTTACCATTGTCTTTGAAATTCTTTCACATCTCATCATTATTCCGTGCATTATTTTCAGAATCAGGAGAATTGACGATATTTACAGGATTCATAATTGGGTTTACGGACAGTTTATTATCAATGTCAGCAGGCCCCTGCTTAAAGTTAAAGTTGAAGGCATTGAAAAACTTCCGGCTTCCCGGCCTCTGGTGGTCGTTTTCAATCACAATACCTATGTGGATATCTTTTTCACCGCCCTCGTACCTGTGCCGAATATGCTGATTGTGGTAAAAGGCTGGCCTTTTCGTGTCTTACGGGGAATAAATTTTTTCATGCGCATGGCTGCTTATATGGATATTGAACAGCTTGGAGCGGAAGAGTTTATGAAACGCGCCAGGGAACTGCTCAAAAGAAAAGTCTCTTTCCAGTTTTTTCCGGAAGGGCACCGTTCCCGTGACGGCAGTCTGGGACGCTTCAAATCAGGCGCTTTCCTGCTTGCGGCCGAAAATAATATTCCACTCGTTCCAGTATGTATGACGGGCATTGAAAAATTCCAGACAAGCACTTTTCCGTTCATTCATCCTTCGACCGTAACACTGCGTGTTCTTTCTCCGGTTTTTCCTGAAAATTTTGAAGGGGAACTCCGTTCCCTGGAAATGCGGAGACATGTAAAAAATATGTTCATGGAGGCGATGAATGAATTACGATAAATACAGAAATCTTCAGTATTCGGAAGCTTCTGAAATACAACAAGTTCAAGATAAATTACTTTCAGGGCATATTGAATACTGTGCTGTAAACAGCCCTTTCTACAGAGATTTTTTCAAGAAAAACAAAGTTGATTTCCGCAAAATCAAAACAGTCTCTGATCTGAAAAATATCCCGTTTACTGAAAAATCCGATATTGCTGCCAATAATGCTTCATTTCAGGCCGTCTCCGACACTGAAGTGGTTGATGTGTGTCTTTCATCGGCGACAATGAGTGATGAGCCGATTATGATTTTTCAGACGCGTGAGGACATTGAAAGACTCTCATATAACGAAGAACTAGCCTTTGCGATGGCGGGCATAACGGAAAACGACACCCTGCTGGTATGCGCCGCGCTTGACAGGTGCTTCATGGCGGGACTGGCATATTTTCTTGGGGGCGTAAAACTTGGGACGCGTACAGTCAGGGGAGGTGCCGGGAGCGCCGCTCAATTATGGTATCTTATAGAAAAAACAAAAGCCACTGCCATTGTCGGTGTCGCGTCCTTCATGATGAAAATAGCCATGTATGCCGAAGAAAACGGAAAGAAGCCGGCCCTCCAAGGCGTGAAAAAACTCATATCCATAGGAGAACCTGTAAGAGACAAATCATTGGCGCTTCTTCCTGTCTCAGCCGAACTGGAAAAAACCTGGAATGCCGAACTTTATTCCACTTATGCCTCCTCTGAACTTGCCACCAGTTTCTGCGAATGCCCGGCCCGGCGCGGAGGACACCTCCGGCCTGAACTGATTGTACTGGAGATAGTTGACAAAAGCGGTAATCCTGTTCCTGACGGCGAAACGGGTGAAGTTGTCGTAACTCCGCTTGGAATTACGGGAATGCCGCTTGTAAGATTCAAAACAGGGGATATTTCTTTTATCATAGATGAGAAGTGTTCCTGCGGGAGAAGCACAGTCAGGATCGGCCCGATACTCGGCAGAAAAGGCCAGATGCTGAAATTCAGGGGAACAACGGTTTTTCCAAATACGATATTGTCGGCGATTGAGGATAAAAAATATATTTACGGCGCTTATGTCGAAGCCGCCACCGGCAGAGACGGTAACGATGACATAAAACTTTTTGCCGCTCTGAACGGAGAAAATCCGGGCATTGAAGTCCTGAAAGACGAAATTCGCGCCAGAACAAGGGTTTCCCCGGAAATAGTGATTGTTTCAAAGGAAGAACTCGACAGCGTCGTTTACGGTTCGGAAAAAAAGAGAAAGCGGGTTACTTTCATAGACAGGAGAAAAAACGAGCAATGAAAAACATAGTTAAACTTAACGGTGAAAAACTTACAGTTAATGAAATTGTCTCCATAGGCATCGGGGACAGCAAAGTCGAACTCGATAGAAAAGCCCTGCGTAAATGCTCGGCATCGCGCTCTTTCCTTGAGAAGGAAATAGCGGCAAAGAAAATCATATACGGCGTGAATACGTCATTTGGCCCGATGTGCAATAAGATTATAAGTGAAAATGAAATAGAAAAACTCCAGGTCAATCTCATAAGAAGCCATGCCGCCGGGCTCGGAGATCCGCTTAAACCGTATATCGCGCTGGCTGTAATGGCTGTCCGCCTCAATACTTTGCTGAAAGGTTATTCCGGCGTAAGGATTGAAGTGCTTGAGCAACTAAAGAATATGATAAACGCGGGTATCGCTCCTTTTATCCCGGAATGCGGCAGCGTAGGCGCTTCCGGTGATCTCGTACATCTCGCGCACATGGCCTTGACGCTCATAGGAGAGGGAAAAGTTTTCTACAGAAAAAATATATGCGAAGCCTCTTCAGTTTTGAAAAAAGCCGGATTGAAACCGCTTCACCTCAGCTACAAAGAGGGCCTCGCGCTTATTAACGGCACTTCCGCGATGACGGCGCTTGCGGCTTTCGCTCTTTTCGGGGCGAAAAAGCTTTATAACATTGCCTGCGTCAACGCCGCTTTCGCGATGGAGATTTTCGGAGGCATTGACGATGCTTTTGACGCTGACCTTCATTCGGTGAAGCCGCATCCCGGACAGTTGAGCACGGCGGAAACCGTCAGGCTGCTTTATAAAGGTTCCGCTAACATCAGGTGCCGCGACAAAATGCATGAGCTTATAAGAAAAGGCGAAAAACACGGCAACCCTGTTTTTGAGACGGATATAAACGTGCAGGATGTTTATTCCATCCGCTGTACCCCGCAGGTGCTTGCGCCGGTAAAGGAAGCCCTCGACAGCGCTTTCAAAACCCTTGAGACGGAAGCTAACTCCACTAACGACAATCCGATAATCATACCTGAAAAAAAGAAAATCATGCATGGCGGAAACTTTCATGGACAGAGCATCGCCTTTGCCATGGACACGCTGGGAATGGCGATGTCGTGCCTCTGCAATCTCTCGGAACGCAGAATAAACAAACTGCTTGATAAAAATCTCAATGAAGGGTTACCGGAACATCTCATAGTCGGTCATGCCGGGCTGAACATGGGCTTTATGGGCGCCCAGTATCTGGCTACTTCGTCCACCGCCGAAAACAGGCATCTGGCCAATCCCGTAAATATACATTCAATTTCCTGTAACGCCTCCAATCAGGATATCGTGAGCATGGGCACAATTGCCGCAAGAAAAACTTTCAGGATCGTTTCAAACGCCAAGCATATTCTGACCCTTGAAACTTTGGCTGATTTACAGGCGCTCTCTTTCAGAAACGCTTCCGGCCTGGGGCGCGGAACAAAGAAAATTTATGGAATTCTGAAAAAAGACTTCAAAGTTTACGACAATTCCGGAATCTTTCATGATGAACTTGTAAAATTCAGGAAAATCCTTTTCTCAAGTCAGCTTTTCGATGATATCTTGATATACATTAAATGAAAGTGTTTTCAGATGCCCTTAAACGCGGAAAAATTTCTTCCACACAGAAAGCCGATGCTTTTTATAGATTCTCTTGCGGAATTTTCTGAAAAATACGCCAGAGCGGAAATAAAAATAAATGAAAATAATATCTTTCTGAACAGAGAAGGCATACTCGACCCTCTTGCCGGAGTCGAATTTATCGCCCAGACTGCCGCGCTTTTTTCCGCACGGAGCATGTTCGAAAAATCAGGAACCCCCTTTTCCGGGCTTCTTGTCGGGCTACGGGATTTTGAGTTTTTTCATGCGCTGAAATCCGGAAATTCCGTTAGTGTGGAAGTGGAAAAAACCGATGAAATCGGCGCTTTCGCGTTATTTCAAGGAAAAATTTCCTCCAATGGTAAAGTCGCTCTTTCAGGAACTATTAAAGTCTGGCACGGAACTAATGAGGCCCCTCCTCCTGCCGTGAAGGAAAGATCAGTCATTGAAAAAAGTACGCTCGAAAAACAGATAAGCGAGAGCATTAAAAGCGTTGAAAAAACAAATAACACCATTCAGGGAACATTGTCTTTTGATGCCGGATTTAAGGGCTTTGAAGGACACTTCCCGGGCATGCCTGTGCTTCCGGGCGTCATTCTTATGAAAAGCGTTATTATGTTTTTAAATGGAAAGTATGCTCTGAAAAAAATTTCAAACGCCAAATTTTCTAAAAGCGTTTTGCCCGGCGATATCTTAAAAGTTTCCGCAAGTTTGGAAAACGAAATTCTGAAAGCAAAAGTCTTTTCCGTAAATACTCCGGTTGCGTCATTTTCCATGGAGCTGTCCAGTGAAAAATAATGTTTACATAAACAGAAGTTCTTTCATCAGTGCCCTGGGGCGTTCATCGGAGGAAAGTTTCTGGGAAAAACTTTATTCCGGGCAGAGCGCCGTTTCGGAATTGCGTCATTTCCCGACTGAACGCCTTTCCTCTCACAGTGCGGTGTGCATTCATGATTTATGGGATGGAAATTATGAAAACAGAGTGCTTGAGCTTGTAAAAAGGACTCTTTCTGATTTCGACGGAGTACCGGAAGATACCTTCATAATATGGACGGGAGTCAAAGAAAACGTAGAGAATATAGAAAAAAAAGTGGAGGGACCTGCTTCGTCAAATCCGTGTAATTGCAGAAAATGGATTTCGGAATTTCTTGAGATACGCGATTGCGGGATGGAGATAAACGCCGCATGCGCTTCTTCCACTATCGGCATTGCTTACGGGGCATACCTTATTTCCAGCGGACAGCGGAGAAATGTACTTGTCTGCGCCGCCGATATCGTCAGCCGTTTTGTTTTTACGGGTTTTGCCGCGCTGCGCGCGCTTTCTCCGACTGTGTGCCGTCCTTTCGACAAAAACAGGGACGGGCTTGTATTGGGCGACGGCGCGGCGGCTGTTCTTCTGACTGCCGACTCCGGTCCGGTGAGAATAGCAGGCTGGGGAATTTCAAACGACGCCAATCATATTACAGGGCCTTCGAGGGACGGTTCCGGCCTTGCCGATGCCATAAGCCAGGCAATGAATATGGAAAAAACTTCCGCTTCGTCCGTGGGCGCTTTTTGCGCTCACGGCACGGGAACTGTTTACAATGACGCTATGGAACTGCTTGCTTATAAAAAGATTTTCGGTGAAAGAAAAATGCCTCTTTTTTCAATCAAGGGCGCGATAGGCCATACCCTTGGCGCGGCAGGCGCGATAGAAACGGCGATATGCGCGGAACTTTTCAGCAGAAAGAGCATTCCGCCTACCTGCGGATTGCTTGAACCGGATGAAAAAGCCGAAGGCATGGTAAGCGCGGAAGCGCAGGATTTTGACGGTGATTACATTTTAAAATGCAATTCAGGTTTCGGCGGCGTCAATGCCGCTCTAGTCTTGGGGAGGGGCTGAAGCATGATAAGCATAAAAGGCGGAAGCTGGATATCCTCATGCGGCTACGGACTGCTGAACAAAGGACAGAAACCTGTCTTCAAAAGCGGCATTCCCGTCCGGCTTTCCAGAGAAGAACTTTCAATGGAGCTCCCATCAAGGCACGGGCGTTTTGACGCATATACCAAACTGGGTTTTGATGCCGTTTCACTCGCTCTTAAAGACGCGGGACATGACGAAAAAAAGCTTTGCGGCATTGTCGTTTCAACAAAACACGGAAGCATGGCGAACGATATTGAATATTACAAAACAACTCTTTACGACGGAGGTTTTACGGCGAGCCCGAACCTTTTTTCATATACTCTTCCGGGAACGGTGTTAGGCGAATGCGCGGTGCATTTCAAGTTCAGGGGTGCGACTTTTACGGTCGGAGAAAACGGAGACAAAGGACTTGCCGCTTTGGACGTAGCCTGCAACTTGCTGAATGCTTCAGTCTTGAACAGGGTAATAACAGGCTGGCTGGATTCTTTTGATGACACGGATTCCGGTGCGGCCTTTGTCGTACTGGAAAAAAGCCCCGCGCAGGGTAAAGTTATCAGATACGATGGAAATAAAATAATAATGGGCAATGGCGAAATTAAATCTATACTTGATCTTTTTGAAACGGAACAGTGAATGAATTTAAAACTTATATATCCTTCATGGAGGAAACTGGAACGGCAGACGCCGTTTAATCTGCCGCCGCACGGGCCGGTGGTTTTTGCGGCGACGCTGCCGGAAGATGTTCATGTTTATTTCGCGGATGAAAATGTGGAAGCACTCGACTTGGACGACAGCCCGGATATGGTAGCTCTTTCAGTTATGCTTACAGCTCAACTGCCGAGGGCTTTTGCTATAGCCGACAATTACCGCAAAAGAAAAATACCCGTAATAGCCGGGGGCATAGCGGCAATGCTTCACAGTGAAGAAATGAGTTCCCATGTTGACAGCGTGTTTATGGGAGAAGCCGAGGGCTATATCGGACTGCTTATCAATGATTTTAAGAACAAACAGCTCAAGCCCCTTTATGATTTTATGAAAACCCCTCCTGATATAAACATTGTCGGAACGGCAAAAAGAGAAATACTTAAAAGAGAGCTTTATCAGTATCGAGGCGTTAAAATGCTTGATCTGATACATGCTTCGCGCGGATGCCGTTTTAATTGTTTTCCCTGCTGTACGCCTTTTCTCGGAGGCAGAAAATTCCGTCCTCGTCCTATAGAGAAAGTTGTCGAAGAAATAAAAGCCATAGACAACGGCAGGCTCTTCGTAGTGGATAATTCGCTGGCCCAGGATTACGGCTGGGAAAAGGAGCTTTTTCAGGCCCTTATCCCTCTGAAAAAGAAATGGGTCAGCCATCCGATAGAGGAAGACGACGAACTGCTGGAACTAGCCTATAAAGCCGGTTGCTGGTACGTGTATCAGGCAGTTTTCGACACTTCAGATCACATCAGAAACCGCATAAAAAGGTATCATGAGCACGGCATAGGCGTCGAAGCTACGGTGATACTCGGCATGGACGAACACGACGCGGATTATATTAAAAGGCTTGTCGATTTTCTGCTTGAAGTGAAACTCGACATAGCAGAATTCACAATCATGACCCCTTTCATGCATACCCCGATAAGGGCGCGGCTCGAAGAGGAAAAAAGAATATTCTGCAGCGACTGGTCTGAATACACCTGCGACAGAGTTGTTTTTCAGCCGAAAAAGATGAGCCCTTCGGAACTTCAGGATATTTACTATTATGCCTGGGATACCTTTTACGCGAAGAGTTCCCCTGAACTGAAAATGGGAGAGCTTTTCAGAAAAGTGATGGAGCGCGAAATGAATGACGGCACTTTCATCCCCGGCGGCGCCAGAGGAAGAAGGCGGGGGAAATTATAGTTTAATTGTATAAAATTGTTATCAGGGGAACGGATTTGACGAAGGGCGCGAAGCGCCATTATGAATCCCGCGTAGCGGGTCTCCACGCCAAGGGTATGTCAATGAAAAATCGTGGAGAAGATAGGAAGGGAAATAAAATGACAGATAAAAGTATAAAGAAAAAAGCTTTTAACGAGTCTTTGTATAATTCTGTACGTGAAATCCTGACAGAAGCCAGAGGTCAGGCGTATAGGGCTGTTAATTTTGCCATGGTAAAAGCTTATTGGCAGATAGGAAAGCTGATAGTGGAAGAAGAACAAAGCGGCAAAGCCAGAGCTGAGTATGGCAAAGCAATCCTAGAGGAGCTCGCTATTCGTTTAACTACTGAATATGGTAAAGGTTTTGATGCCCGTGAGCTTCGCAAGATGAGACAATTTTACCTGAATTTTGCAAAATGGGACGCAGTGCGTCCCGAATTGACCTGGACCCATTACCGCCTGCTACTGCGGGTTGAAAATGCTCAGGCCCGCGAATGGTATATGAATGAGGCAGTAACAGAAAACTGGTCAAGCAGACAATTAGACCGTCAGATATCTGTATTGTATTATGAGCGCTTAGCTCTTAGCCATGATAAAGGGCCTGTACGCGTGGAAGCTGTGGATAAGATAGAAAAAATCGAACCCGAACAGTTTATCCGCAATCCATATGTATTGGAATTCCTGAATCTGAAAGAGTACCCGGCCCTAAGAGAGAACTGTCTTGAACAGGCATTGATTGACAATCTCCAGGCGTTTCTTCTTGAGCTGGGCAAAGGGTTTTCATTTGTCGCCCGGCAAAAAAGAGTGAGATATGAGGAACTTCAGGATATTTACTATTATGCCTGGGATACCTTTTACGCGAAGAGTTCCCCCAAACTGAAAATGGGAGAGCTTTTCAGAAAAGTGATGGAGTGCGAAATGAATGACGGCACTTTCATTCCCGGCGGCGCCAGAGGAAGAAGGCGGGAAAATTATAATTTAAACAGGGAGCTTTAATACTGTGTAATTCCAGAATGTGATTTAAAAGATCCGTTGATAAATATTTAATGTGACATATATTAGTCAATGGCTATAAAGTCATAGATAATTTCAGGTAATAATGAAATCATTATCCAATATTTTTTATAGTACTCAAATTATAACTATAATCGTAAGCCTACTACTTTGCGGTTTATCATTGAATTACGTTGAACCAAGCAAATTAATTGATACTTGTCAAATTTCTATTATAAGTACTATACTTAAAAATTCTTCTTCCAAACATATAAATATAATAATGGCTATAACAGTTGTAATTTCATGGACAGTTTATATTATTGAATGGAATTTACAGCCAAGTGAGCTTAGGAAAAAAATACCGGTTTTCTTATATTTTTTATTCACTTCTATATTTGTTTTTATATCTTTAACAACGTACACACTATTAAAAGTATTTAATTTTGAAAAAGAACCTATATCTGAATGGAATTGGTTTGGTTTAGTAGGCTTGTTATTTTCAGGGGTATTATTGGGTCACTGTATTTCTTTTTTAATTATGTCTTTGTTCCTATTGCGTTCTAAAGCAACTTCAAAACGGCTTGCTATTCCAAGAATACCAAGAATGACTATTGTCATTTGGAAATTTCTGATGCCAACAGTAATTCTATTGATTATTTATATATTGGTACTTGGAATTAATATGACATACCCATTATCAAAATGTTGGTATTTCATTGCCTTTATTCCAACAGTATTTGTAAGTCTTATTTCTGTATTCATTGATTTAGAAAAACTTCATTCTGGTGTTACTATTATCGGTATGGTCAACCATTTTTCAAATCTTAGAGATCATATTGTAAATGTCGATAGAGCTATGCTTAATTGTCTAAATAACAAACATCAAGTACAGAGTATTAAGAACATTAGTGATTGTAGAACAATAATATTACCTCAAGAAACACTTGTAATTTCTTTTTGTGAAAACGATAAGTACTCATTGTGTTCTCAAAATAATAACAACGATTTTATTAAAGTTAAATTAATATTAGCAAATAATCCTGCAATGGAGAAAGATATAATAATACCTTGTAAATATTTTAAAATAGTACAAGACGATTATGATGTTCTTACTTCTGCTAGTAGTGAAGTAAAATTCAAATGCTTACAGAAAATACTAAAGTTATCATTATGGGATATGAGTTATGATATGTCTCATAGAAAACTTAATATAGACGAATTTATTCAGGTAATAGCAGAAGGAGATATAGAAGTTATTAATTGGTTTTTTGAAAAAGGAATAAATATAAATGAAAAAGGAAAAGGTGATTGGACTCCTGTATTAATGGCTTCAGCGGAAAACAAATACAAAATATTACAGATATTACTTAGTAAAGGTGGTGATCCTAAGGCATTCAATTTATTTAACGCTACGCCTCTTCATTTTGCTTGTAAATATAACTTTTTGGAAATAGCTGAATTATTGATATCATTTGGTGCTGATTTAGAAAAAAAAGATATTAGTGGAGATACACCTTTAATGCTTGCAATTAAGTATAATTCCAATATCACAGCCCAATATCTAATAGAACATGGTGCAAATGTAAATATTCATAATAATAAGAAAGAAACTTTATTATATTGGGCTGAGAAAAATCAATTAGGTGAAATTTGTAAGCTACTTAGAAACCGTTAAATAATAACCTTTGCAACTTACGATGTAAAACAACATAGTTCCGCGCGCATCAGAAACCGCATAAAAAGGTGTCATGAGCACGGCATAGGCGTCGAAGCTACGGTGGTTACTCGGCATGGACGAACACGTCTGACGTATGTCGCGGCGGCTGTAAACGCACTTCTTATATTGCTTTATTACCTTTACCGCGCCGGGGTTTTAGGCGGCAGGCGCGGCGAGGATTAAGCAAGGGTCAACGCAATTCTTTTTCCAGTTCCCCGGTCTTTAGTTTGTGCGCTACCTTTACCATTTCCATCATTTTGCTGAATGTTTCGACCTGTCCCGATTTGAATTCCATAGGCTTGTTCAGTTGTGTCGCGAGATCGTAAACGGGGCCTACAACAGTCATGAGTTCCTCAAGGGCATCTTGTAATTTTTCGCTTTTGCCAATCCCTATTTTATCAAGGTTTCTTATCCAGAGGCAATGCTGGTCCAGTACTTCGAGTGCCTTTTGGCGTACCTTGCACTGGGGATTGTCTTCAAATATGTTATAGGACCCGGAAACCTTTTTCCAAAGCTTTTCGAGTTCGATGTGGAAAGGTTTTTTCAGCTGTGGATAATACTTGTCAATTCGTTCATCAAAACAGCGCGATATTACTTTATCCAGTCCTGAAGCTTTGCCTCCGGCTGCAAATAGTTCATCCCGCATGTAGGCTTCAATCTCATCACGTGTCCATGAAAACCCCATTTCCCCGCAATATGTGTCAAGTTTGCTTTCCCTCCATTCGTCCGGAGGCATTTCATCGAAATCCTCATCTTCAAAATCTTCGTCCTCCATCATATCATAAATGTCATCTTCAAGCTCCATAGGCTCGTTTTTTTTCCATATCAGGGAATATCCGCCCTCTGACATCTTCAATTCAAATTCGCTGTCGCCGTCAAGAATGCTTACAATTGGGGCAGGTGGATTTTCAAGCATCTTCGCCCCTCCGAAAAACAGAGCTCGGGCGAGAAACAGGTCCATAGTCTCCATATATCCGGAAGCGTTAACGCTGTCAATACTTTTTTTCAACGCGTCTGAGAGGAGTTTAATCCATTCAGCCCGTTCCCACGCCCTTGGCTGGAGTTCCTCTGCCCTTAATGCTTCGACTTCGCAGACTTTCTTTTCATAATCTTTAACTGTCAGGAGCAATAGGTCTTTTGCTTTCAGCTGTTCCTTTCTGAAAAAATCCTTCATGTCATATACCGTAATTTTCATGCTTGAGGGAGCGCCCGTACTATCTTCCGAAAGCATGGCGTCCATAAAACTCATGGCATTGTCGTCATCCTCCGATGAAATGACATCAAGCATGCCTTTGGGACCAAAGAGGCTGTAGTAGATACGAATGTTCTCAATGGGATATTCAGCGAGTTTTCGCTTGAAGCTTTTTTTAGTTCCTTTGGCTGTAAGCTTCAATTTTTCCAGAGGCTTGAAAAAGGGCAGAAAACGATGTCCGAGCACAAGTATTCCGTTCGTTATTTCAAAGTCTGTAAGCCTCACGCAGAACTGCGCTTTTTGAAAAAGGCCCCGGCGCGAGAAAAAATAATCTTTTGTTTCATCCTCCTCATATACTTTCACGTAATTGGAAGCTTCGGAAAGAGCGTCATTTATTATTTCCGGCAGCATGTCGTCCGGGTCAATTTTTAATTTTTCGCAAACTTTATCTGATATCTTTTCTGGTATTATTGGACCGGGTTCTGTGCCGTACAAGATATCAACAGCTTGAAGTATTTCTTCTTCGAATTCCATGGTTTTCTCTCCCGAATTTATAATATCAGTGAATGCCGAGTTCTTTTTTGACTTGGGCGAAAGCATTCAGCGCAAAATCAAGGTTTTCGATTGTGTGCGCTGCTGAAATCTGTGTCCTTATGCGAGCCGCGCCCTTAGGAACTACAGGGTAGAAAAAACCGGTAACATAGACGCCTTTTTCAAACATGGAGGCAGCCATTTTCTGTGCCAGTACCGCGTCTCCCAGCATAATAGGGACAATGGGATGAGTGCCGGGTTTGACGGTGAAGAGCTTTGATATCTTTTCCCTGAAATAAGCGGTATTTTGTTCAAGCCTGTCGCGCAGTTCCGTTGATCTGCTGATGATCTCAAGGGCTTTCAATGAAGCGCATGTTATCGAAGGCGCGAGGGTGTTGGAAAAGAGGTACGGCCTTGAACGCTGTCTCAGCAAATCTATAATTTCTTTTCTGCCGCTGGTGTAGCCGCCGCTTGCTCCGCCGAGGGCTTTTCCGAGGGTGCCTGTTATTACGTCAATCCTGCCTATGACGCCGCAATGCTCGTGAGAACCTTTTCCTGTTTTGCCGAGAAAGCCGACGGCGTGAGAATCGTCAACCATCACGAGTGCCTTGTACTTATCGGCAAGGTCGCAGATGTCCTTGAGATTGGCTATGAATCCGTCCATGGAAAAGACCCCGTCTGTCGCTATGAGCCTGAAGCGGGAGCTTTCGCTTTCTTTGAGTTTTGCCTCCAAGTCTGCCATGTCGCTGTTTTTGTAGCGGAAGCGTTTTGCCTTGCAGAGGCGTATGCCGTCAATGATGCTGGCGTGATTGAGTTCATCACTGATGACGGCGTCTTCTTCGGTGAGAAGCGTTTCAAAAAGTCCTCCGTTGGCATCGAAGCATGAACTGTAAAGTATGGTGTCTTCCGTTCCGAGGAAGGAAGAAATTTTATTTTCAAGTTCCTTGTGAATTTTCTGTGTGCCGCATATAAATCTGACGGAAGAAAGGCCGTAGCCCCATTTGTCGAGAGCGTCTTTGGCGGCCTGTATTATTTCGGGGTTGTCGGCAAGTCCCAGATAGTTATTGGCGCACATGTTGAGGGTTTCCCTGCCTCCGGCGACTTTAATCAGCGCCTTCTG
>MHBF01000053.1 GCA_001803225.1 Lentisphaerae bacterium GWF2_44_16
TCTTTTTCACTGCCGCGCCTGTGTTATCGAAAGCGTCAAGCAATTCAGCGGCGAGTGATTCCATCATCGGTTTGCCTTTGCGGGCCTGTGAGTAATCCTTTATCCACCTGATGGCGACAGCGACCTGGCGTTCACTGCTCACTTCAACAGGTACCTGATAAGTAGCGCCGCCGACTCTGCGGCTCTTCACTTCCAGTTTAGGCTTGACATTTTCAAGCGCCTGAAGAAATACTTCCAGCGGTTCCATGTCTTTCTTTTTTTCCTTTATCAGGTCAAACGCTCCGTAAACGATACTTTGCGCTGTCGATTTCTTACCCCTGGACATGATAGTATTGATAAGCCTGGCGACAAGTTCGCTGTTATACTTCACGTCCGGTATAAGCTGTCTTTTAGGTGCTCTGTGTCTTCTCATAACTTTTATCCTTGGTACTTAATATTTTAACAGTAAAACTGCCGGCACCCTTGAAAGATGTCCGACAGTTTCAACATCAATAAAATTACCGCACGTAATATTTATTTAGTAGCGCGCTTGGCCCCGTATTTGGAGCGCCCCTGCTTACGACCGTCAACCCCGAGACTGTCCAGGGCCCCTCTTACAATGTGATAACGCACGCCCGGCAAGTCACGCACACGGCCGCCTTTCACAAGAACAACAGAGTGTTCCTGCAAATTGTGACCTTCTCCGCCGATGTACGCGGTCACTTCCTGACCGTTGGTCAACCTGACTCTCGCGATTTTTCTCAAAGCCGAGTTCGGCTTCTTCGGAGTTCTGGTTGTAACCTGAATGCAAACTCCGCGTCTCTGCGGACAGGCCCCGAGGGCCCTCGATTTACTCTTCTTAATCTTCCTCGTCCGCCCATTACGGACCAACTGATTTATTGTCGGCATAATTTTCTCTACCTGAATTTATATTAATCTAATTTAGTTATTTATTTATCGACAAACGGGCAGATAATCTAATTCTATCCCGCGTCAATACAAACTGAAAATTGAATTTTTATAAAAAAATCATCAATCTTCAGAATCGAAGCTTTCTTCGATTTCTTCTTTTTCTTCGACTTCACGTCCCAAAACAGCCGGTTCAGCGGGCTCCAGTTCAGGAATTATGGGAAGTTCTTCCTCTATTTCCTGTCCAAGCTTATTAAGCTTTATGTTCCGCATCCTCTCAATACCTGTTCCGGCAGGTATGAGATGGCCTGTAATGACGTTTTCCTTGAAACCGCGCAACGTATCAACCTTGCCGAGCGTGGCGGCGTCAGTCAGGATTCTCGTGGTATCCTGGAATGACGCGGATGAGATGAAGCTTTCGGTTTCGAGAGAAGCCTTGGTTATACCGAGAAGGACAGGCTCGGCTTCAGCCGGCTGGCCGCCTTTGGCGATAACTTCCGCGTTTTCCGCGGCAAATTCATACTTGTCTATCTGCTCGCCTGTAAGAAACCTGGTCGATCCCTGTTCTGTAATGCGGACTTTCTGCATCATCTGGCGGATTATTATCTCAATGTGCTTATCATTGATTTCAACACCCTGCGCCCTGTAAACAAGCTGGATTTCATTGACAAGATACCTCTGAAGCTCCTGTGCGCCGCATATTTCAAGCAATGTCTGCGGTATGATAGAACCTTCAGTAAGTTTCTGGCCCTTTTTGACAAAGTCGCCTTTGCTTACGGTCAGGTGCTTGGTAGTAGGAATATTGTTATGTTCCTCAAGCTGTCCTGTTTCCTTATCGCGTATGAGCAACTGACGCCTGCCTCTGGATATCTTGCCGAGCTCTACCAACCCGTCGATACGGGCTATTTCAGCGACATCCTTAGGAGTACGCGCTTCAAAGAGTTCCGCGATTCTGGGCAGACCGCCTGTGATATCCTTGTTTTTGGCTGTCTGGCGCGGTACGCGGGCCAGCACTTTACCCGGTTTAATCTGGGCTTTTTCCTCAACCATCAGGAACGCGCCTGCCGGAAGCGGATAATTAGCGATGATATCACCCTTGCTATCTTTGATGACAATCTGCGGATGCAGGTCTTCGCGGTGTTCCATAACCGTTACTTCCTCGGTGGTGCCCCTCTTGGTGCGACTGAGGGTAACCCCTTCGACGAGGTCATGGAGTTCCACATAACCCGGCTCTTCAACGATGATTGGCACATGGTACGGGTCCCAGTAAATGAATTTTTCATTCGCCTTTACTTTTTTACCCTCAGTTTTTGTAAGGATTGCGCCAACTTCAACTTCGTATCTGTCAAGTTCGGCATCCCTGATAGAGTCGGCCCTGTAATCATAATCAGGATTGAAGAACGTAGCCATCGCCTCAGCTTCGGCTTTCGCCCTTTCTTTGGCTTTTGTTTCAGATGTCTTGGCTTTGTCCTCATCATAAACTATGATGAAACCGTTTTTATTAACGACAACAGTTTCGCCTTTTTCATTTTCAACGGTACGCACGTTTTCATAGGTTACAGTACCTGCGTTACGCGCGGCGATAATCGGCTGTTTATACGCGGATGAAGCAGTACCGCCGATATGGAACGTTCTCATTGTAAGCTGGGTACCGGGTTCACCGATAGACTGAGCGGCAATAATACCGAGGGCATCGCCGTCTTCGGCAAGTTTGTCGTTCGCCAGATTACGTCCGTAGCACTTGACGCATACGCCGTGGTTTATTTCGCATGTTAGAACAGAGCGTATAAGTACTTTCTGTATACCTCTGGCCTCTACTTTCGCCGCTATTTCGGCGGTGAATTCCTGATGGGCGTCAATTATCAGAGTGCCGTCGTCATATACGGGATCACGGATAGCCATGGCGCTGAACCTGCCGACAAGACGGTTCCTGAGCGGCAGAATTTCTTCGTCGCCTTCCACTATGGCGCTTACCCATATACCCTTGACAGTTCCGCAGTCTTCCGTCCTGCATATTATGTCCTGTGAAACATCGACGAGTTTACGGGTCATATAACCGGAGTCAGCTGTTTTAAGAGCTGTATCGGCAAGACCTTTTCTGGCGCCGTGTGTACTTATGAAGTACTCAAGCACTGAAAGACCTTCACGGAAGTTCGATATGATAGGCCGTTCGATGATGTCGCCCGAGGGCTTGGCCATAAGGCCTCGCATACCGGCGAGCTGACGTATCTGGTCTTTACTGCCTCTGGCACCGGAGTCAAGCATGGCGAATACAGGATTTATTTCCCTGCGGTTCGCAACGTTCTTTTCAAGAGAATTGAAAAGCTCGTTCGCGACGCTGTTACTTGTCTGAGTCCAGATATCTATAATTTTATTAAGACGTTCACCTTCCGTAAGCACGCCCTTTGAATACTGTCCCAGAATTTTATCGATATCAGCTCTCGCTTTCTGGATGAGTTCAGTTTTCTTGAGCGGTATTTCGAGGTCTGTAATCGAAATTGAAAAACCGGCCACCGTAGCATACTCGTAACCGAGGTCTTTCAAATCGTCAAGAAGCTTGACTGTACGATCATGACCGACCTTGGTATAAGAATCGCTGATAAGTTTACCGAGCTCTTTTTTCTTGACTGTCGCCCCGTTATAGAAGCCGAGACTTTTTTCCCATATTTCGTTAAATATGCAACGTCCGGCAGTCGTGGTGATAAACCTGTTCTTCACATCGCCCCAGAATATTCCCTGAGGCTTGACGCCGTAATCAGGGTTTGGAAGCCTTACAGCGTCATGTATGCTCATATATCCGGCATCAAGGGCGGCAAGCACTTCAAAATAATCTTTGAAGGTCTTCGCTTTTTCAGGATTGCGCGGATCTACAGTGAGATAATATATGCCGAGTGTGATATCCTGTGTCGGTGAAGTAATAGGCTTGCCGCTGGCAGGAGAGAATATGTTGTTCGGGGCCAGCATCAGGAGTTTCGACTCCATCTGCGCCGCGCTTGAAAGCGGTATGTGCACAGCCATCTGGTCACCGTCAAAGTCGGCATTGTAAGCCGTACACACCAGAGGATGAATACGGATAGCAGAACCTTCTATGAGGACAGGGTCAAAAGCCTGGATACTGAGTCTGTGCAGGGTCGGCGCGCGGTTGAGCAGCACCGGATGGCCCTTGGTTACTTCTTCAAGGATATCCCATACCACGGACTCGCCGCGTTCTATCATCTTCTTGGCGCCGCGGACTGTATGCGCATAGCCGCGTCCCTTGAGATGACGTATTATGAAAGGCTCGAAAAGCACCAGCGCCATTTTCTTGGGAAGACCGCACTGCCATATTTTGAGTTCCGGGCCTACCACGATAACGGAACGGCCGGAATAGTCAACACGTTTACCAAGGAGGTTCTGACGGAAACGGCCCTGTTTGCCCTTGAGCATATCGCTGAGGGATTTCAGCGGACGGTTCCCGGCGCCGGTAACTGAACGCCCGTGTCTGCCGTTGTCAAGAAGCGCGTCGACGGCTTCCTGAAGCATTCTCTTTTCATTTCTGATTATGACTTCCGGCGTTCTCAACTGAAGGAGGTTTTTCAACCTGTTATTTCTGTTGATTACGCGCCTGTAAAGGTCATTCAGATCGGAAGTGGCAAACCTGCCGCCTTCAAGAGGGACAAGCGGCCTGAGATCGGGAGGAATAACTGGAAGCACTTCCATTATCATCCACTCGGGACGCGAATTGCTCTTTATAAATCCTTCGACAAGGCGGAGACGCTTGGAAAGTTTCTTCCTTATCGCTTTGTTTTTTGTAGAACCGAGCTGAACGTCAAGTTCTTCACGAAGCGGAGGCATGTCTATTTTTCCAAGAAGAGTGCGCACGGCCGGAGCGCCCATGTCTGACTTGAAAGCATCGCCGTAGTCATCTTTTGCCTGCCTGTATTCGAGTTCACTCAAAGTCTGACCGAGTTTCAGCGGAGTATCGCCCGGATCTGTCACAACCCAGTCCTCATAGTAAATCACTCTTTCAAGAGACCTGGCCGTCATGTCGAGCATCAGCCCGATACGGCTCGGCATACACTTGAAAAACCAGATATGCGAAACCGGTACGGCCAATTCTATATGCCCCATCCTGTCGCGTCTTACCTTTGACTGGGTAACTTCAACGCCGCAACGGTCGCATATAATGCCTTTGTGTTTCACTCTTTTGTATTTACCGCAGTTGCACTCCCAATCCCTTGTGGGGCCGAAAATGCGCTCGCAGAACAGGCCGCCTTTTTCAGGCTTGAAACTGCGGTAGTTAATGGTTTCCGGATTTTTGATTTCCCCGTAACTCCATGAGCGGATCACTTCGGGAGATGCCACATTTATAGAGACAGCCCCGAAATCTGAACTGGAAGCGTGTCCCAGCAATTCTCTGTATGCGTATGAATTATCAATCACGTTTATGCCCTCCGCGTGTTTTTTTTATTCTGATGCTTCGTTTATTTTGACAGTACGTACATCAAGCCCCAGGCTCTGCATTTCCTTCAACAGCACATTGAAAGATTCCGGCCTGCCCGCCTCAAGGATATTCTGACCCTTGACTATCGACTCGTAAATACGTGCCCTGCCTGTAACGTCATCGCTTTTAACGGTGAGCATTTCCTGAAGGGTGTACGCCGCTCCGTAAGCCTCGAGCGCCCATACTTCCATTTCACCGAAACGCTGACCGCCGTGCTGGGCTTTGCCGCCGAGAGGCTGCTGTGTGACGAGCGAATAAGGCCCGACAGCCCTGGCGTGTATTTTATTGGCG
>MHBF01000054.1:0-231 GCA_001803225.1 Lentisphaerae bacterium GWF2_44_16
CATCTCCGACAACCCATATCTGGACTTCAGGCTTGTAATCCTCGTATTTTTTTACAGTTGTCCCGATGTCCTGAGTTATATAAACGCTTGTCCCGTCCGAACGCAGGAGAACTTTTTCGCCGAGCTTGTCGAGGTCCACGGCAATCGCGCCGTTTTCCTTTTTGAAAAATATGCCTTTGTCAAAGCCCCCGGAAACAAATTCTTTTCCGGACAGGTATGTTTCGCTTTCGA
>MHBF01000054.1:249-6607 GCA_001803225.1 Lentisphaerae bacterium GWF2_44_16
TTTCGAGATATGTATGAGCGAACTTTACCCCCAGGCGCCTGTAGGTTTCGTCAAAGCCCTCAAAAACCCATCCGTTCATTTTTTTCCAGAGAGCGATTACTTCAGGGACGCCGGCTTCCCAGTCCTGAAGCATTTTCTGTGTTGCCGCGCCTATTTCAGTGAGAAGAAAAAGTTCCTCGTCATCCTTTACGGCGAGTTCCGGTTTTTCTTTTTTGAGCTCTTTCAGCTGAACGTTCAATTCCTCATTGAAACGCACATAATATTTTCCGACCAGATGGTCGCCCTTTATGCCGGATGACTGAGGCGTTTCGCCGTTGGAAAAACGCTGATACGCGATCATTGATTTACATATATGAATGCCTCTGTCATTGACGAGATTTATAGGGATTACATCGTTTCCAATTCTCTTCATAAGGGAAACCAGGGACATGCCGAGAGTATTGTTCCGCACATGGCCCAAGTGCTGGGGCTTGTTCGTGTTCGGCGCGGAATATTCAATAAGTACGCGCCTGCGTTTTTCTGAGGGAAGTTCCGCGGAATTCAGAAGCGCTGATATATCAGAAATCGAATCTCGGAAAAGAGCTTCAGCTTTAAGGGTTATGTTTACAAAGGCTTTTATTTTTTCGGCTTTCAGTACATCGGGATGATTTTTCAGAAAGTCCACAGCCGTATCTGCCGTTTTATCAGGTTTCTGCTTTAAGATTCCGGCAAGGCGGAAACAATTTACGGTGATGTCCCCTTCCATTCCCTGAGGACACTGTTCAGGCTTTATGTCCCAGTCCGGTGGAATTTCAGCGCCTGTATTGTTTTTGAGTAAATAGTCTTTTAAGTCTGCAACACAAAGAAAGTTCATATCGGGAAACTCGCGTTTTATAAAGTGGTTTTTAAAACAGTAGTGGTTTCATCTTCTTTTTCGAGAATGATTGAGTATCTTCCAAAAGAAGCCGGGATAAGGCATGTGGAACCTGGCTCGACCCTTGTCATTTTTTCATCGCGTCCCACCGTAACCGGATAGTTTATAGCGGTAATGAGGTTGAAACTGCCGGCCGCCTGGGTTGTGTCCTGCCATTTTTCAACGAGACGGAGATCATCCACTCTGAAAAACGGGCATTTGTTTATGATGGGGAATTTTCTGTTGTGGGCCATGGCGTCCGAAACCCCGGCTATACGGGATGAAGTCCTGTCCATGAAATCAATGCACTTCAGGGCTTTTTCCAGATGGAGTTCACGGGATTTGCCGTTTTCGTCAACCCGTCCCCAGTCGCTGACCCTGAAAGTAGTGTCGCTGTTCTGCTGTATTTCCAGGAGTAGATTTCCCGCTCCTATCGCGTGTATCCGGCGTGAGTTTATAAAATAAGCGTCTCCCGGGCGCGAATCTGAAACCTGAAGATAATCTTCTATATCCGGCGAATTCAGGCTGTCCATGAACTGTCTTTTTGTGGCGCTGCCCTTGAGTCCCGACATTATTTTCGCGTCTCTGTCACAGGCTATCACATACCACATTTCGGTTTTAGGCTCGGCGCCTTCGCCGAGTTTTGCGCAGGCGGCTTCATCGGGGTGAACCTGCAGGGAAAGGCGCTTGCCCGCGTCTATCAGCTTTACCAGCAGAGGGAACTTGCCGCCGCGAAACGAGGAGCCTACAAGGTTTTTGCCGTAATGTTCCACGAGTTTTTTCAGGGAACATCCTTTGAGAGGGCCGTTGGTGACGATACTCTGAGCGTCATCTCTGTCGCTCAGTTCCCAAGCTTCCCCTATGTTTTTTTTGCCTTTCGGCAATTTTCTGTTCAGATGTTCGGACATATAATTTCCGCCCCACATTCTCTCCATATAGATGGGTTCGAATATGAAAGGGTAAAGTTTATCTTTTTCAATCATTTCCATAATTTATTCCACGTTGTTTTCATAAATCTGTTCAACTCACTAATAGACCATAATTAATGAAATATGCAACAGTTTTTATCAATCAGAATGATGATGTCTATTTTTCGTTATTTTATCAGGGTCATTTATGATTATAATGTCATTAATAATTTATAATAAGAGCCTTATAAATCAAGTATGACGGCATAAAAATGAAAAGCACAGGGTGAATCCTGTGCTTTTTTTTCTTGAGAGATGGAAGAGGCCTTATTCTTCTTCCTGTGAAATCCACTTGTTGTAGCTTTTCATTATCAGGAAGCTTTCAGTGGATGTAATGCCGTCTATCGAAGCCAGCGTTTCACTCAGAAATTGAATCAGTCCGTATTTTACATTGAGCCAGACTTCGACTATGATGTCATATCTGCCCGTGGTAATATAGGCGGCCTGCACTCCTTCAAGGACTGAAATTTTTTCGGCTAAGTTTCTTAAATCCTTGCTGACGGCTATTTTTACTCCCAGAAAAACGAGTTGTTTTTCCGGAACGGTATCCGGATTGAGCAATCCGGATACTTTGAGAATACCTGAATCAGTGAGCTTTTTTATCCTGTTCCGCACGGTGCCTTCGGATATAGAAAGCTCTCTGGCTATATCGCTGTTATTTTCCCTTCCGTTTCTGTTCAGAATGGAAATCAGTTTTTTATCAAGGGGGTCGAGTGTCATGCTTTATATTCCTCATACTTCATGTTGTGTGCTTCGGCGACGGCTTTGTTTGTGAGTTTGCCGCTGAAACAATTCAGCCCGGTCAATATGGGACGAGAAACCTTGAGGGCTTCCTTTATGCCCATGGAAGCTATCTTGAGCCCGTACCTGTTTGTTACGCTTGTGAGAGCGTATGTGGAACTCAGAGCGACAGCGCCGGGCATGTTGGCCACGCAGTAGTGAACGACGTCATCCAGTATGAATGTCGGATCGGAATGATAAGTGGGTTTTGTGGTTTCAATACATCCGCCCTGGTCAACGGCGATATCGACAATGACCGCGCCTTTTTTCATTTTCTTCAGGTCATCGCGTTTAATGAGTTTCGGTGCGGCCGCGCCCGGTATGAGAACCGCGCCGATAATCAGATCGGCTTCCCTTATCATTTCATCTATATTATAAGAATTCGAATAAAGGGTTTTTATCGCGTTCCCGAATATGTCGTCAAGTTCTGAAAGCCTTTTCGCGGATATATCCATTATGGTAACGTCCGCGCCGATGCCGAGAGCTATTTTGCAGGCGTTGGTGCCGGCGATGCCGCCGCCGAGTATCAGGATTTTTCCTTTTTTAATTCCGGGTACGCCGCCAAGCAGTATGCCTCTTCCGCCGAAGGTTTTTTCCAGATATTTTGCGCCTTCCTGAACGGCCATTCTTCCGGCAATCTGCGACATTGGTATCAGGAGCGGGAGGGAGCCGTCATTTTCTGTAACTGTCTCATAAGCGATGCCGATAACTTTTCTGTCAAGCATTGCCTGAGTTAATTCCCTGTCTGCGGCAAGATGCAGGTAGGTATAAAGTATTTGGCCTTCGCGGAGAAGAGCATATTCCTGTTTGAGAGGCTCTTTAACTTTTACAATCATATCGGCTTCATCAAAGAGTTTTTTGACATTGTCCGTCAGTTCGCATCCGCATGAACGGTATTCGTCATCCTCAAAGCCGGAACCCATTCCCGCCCCTTTCTCAACTATGACCTTATGGCCATTGTCGATATATTCTTTGGCGCTTACCGGGGTGAGGGCTACTCTGCATTCTTCTTTTTTGATTTCCTTTGGCAATCCGATTTTCATACGATATTATCCTTTTGTTGCGATATATTTAGTTTATATGTTATTATATTACGCTTTTCGCATTTTGCAATAGACAATTTAAACATTTCGTAAAAATGGCAGTTTTATATATTTTTTGAGTATAATGTTTTCCGGTTTGACCAATTGAAACAGTTTTATATATTATCAGAGTAAAACATAAGGATATTTTTTCTGATGGCCCCAAGACAAAAAGGACAGGGAGCAAGGGCGGCGCTCCGTGAAATGATTCTTTCCGGACATTTCATGCCCGGCACTTATCTGCCCTCTGTTCGGGAGCTTGCCGCTGAAATAGAGATGCCGAAGTCCACTATTCATAATATTTTGACGATGCTTCAGCAGGAAGGCCTTGTTCAGATCCAGCCTAAAAAACGCGGAGTGCTTGTCCTTGATTCACAAAAACGGAAGAAAGTCCTGAGTCGTGTTTTTGTTCGTCCGTCGGATTACGGTCACTTTGGGAAATCCAAAGAGAGTACAAAAGTCTTAGGGGGTCTTTGCGCGGCGGCCGAACGCAGATATACCGAAGTGCTTTTATCTTTTTCCGATTCACTGAAATTCATTGATGAGATAATTGATCTTTACCATAAAGACCTTATTCAGGGCGTTATTTATATGGAATGCGGCAATCTTGATCTGGTGAAACCTCTTGAGCATTCAAACATACCTTATGTGGTAATGGATGATGATCCGAACGGTATTGACTGTGTAAAATGTATTCAGGATTTCCGTAATATCGCCCGCCAGGCTGTTTATTACCTCCATAAACACGGACATAAAAAAATCGGGATGCTCCATGGGGATACGTCCACTTATCTGTATTCGGAAATGATGGCCGGTTTCCGCGGCGCGCTTGCTGAGGAAGGGCTTGAATGCAATCAGGAATGGATTATTCAAACAGGGCATCCTTCCAATAATGAAAAATATGGCAAAGAAATTATAAAAATATTGAAGAGCAAAAATCCGCCTACCGCCTTTTTTACCGCAAGGGACTATCGCGCGGCGCTTCTTTATGAAGTTTGCGACCATGCCGGAATCAATATCCCGGAACAGCTCTCCGTTATTTCCTACGATGACATAAACTGGGAAGAAGGCCCCGGAAAAGGACTTACAACTTTCAGTGAGCCTGTCTATGAGCTTGGCGAAACCGCGATGGATATGCTTCATGAATGGGTTTCCAGCGGAGAAAAACCATCGAACCGCGAAGTAAAAAGTTTTCTGATTGAGCGTTCCAGCGTAAAGCATATCTGATTTTTCAGGACGATGTCCTGATGCCTTTATTTTAATTATTTTTATCCGAAAATGCTGTTGGGGTATTGACAAAAGAGAAAGTTTTAATTATAATAATGGACAGTGTCCCGAGTAAAATCAGGAGGTATGATGAAAACTATAATCAGGTACGCGTTGCTTTTTTCTGCATTCTCAGTTTTTGCGCTTGATACCGATACGGACAAATTTTTCAAGACCAATCCGGACCCGTCAAAAGAGCTCCCTGCCGAGCAACTTTATCCGCGCGGACAGTTGTTTCCTTTTAGTTTTTATTCCACAGGCGGCGGTTCAGAACAGAAGCGTGGCGAGCTTTTGCCCGAAGCTGAACGAATAGCGGACCAGAAACAGATAATTGACGCCGGGGTAACAATGATAGGGCCTCAATATGAGTTGAACGACCAGATTGTCGCGGATGCTAAAAAATACAAAGTAAAAGCGGTTTATACTATAAGGCCCGAAATCGACGGACAGAGGGTAGATATCAAATACCTGAAAAAACTTGAAGCCGAAAAGAAGGATATTGATATTGAAAAACTGCGCAAATCCGTGGCTGATATCGTTAAAAAAGAAGCTGTCAACCCCGAAATAGGCTGGTGGGATATGACCCCTGAAGAATTGCGCTTCTGGTCTAAAAACGATATGCTCTGCCTGAAAACCGTCAGTGAGACAATCCGTGAAAATGATCCTCAAAAACGTCCTATTTATATGTACGAACCGGGACATCGCGACTCAAAATCATTGGCTAAAACAGTCGTTTTTCAAAATATTTGCGGAAAAGGCATATATACAAATTATTCATCCAAGAAAAACGCGAGGGTTTACTGCCGCTGTTCAATTGAACAGGAAATAGAGGCGATAAAATTGTCAGGCAACAAAGACGCGATACCTATAGCTCTGCCTGAAATGTTTCAGCAGCCCGCTGAGAACGAGCTTCCGCTGATTGAAACATGGGTGCGGCATGATCTTTATTCCGCATTGATTGCAGGGGCAAAGGGCGTATTGGTTTTTTCCGCCAGCAAACGGCCCAATTTTACAGCGCGCGAACAGTATCTGAAGGCATATCTTCAAATTTGCCGGGAACTTAGAGGCCCCATGAATTTAGGCAGGATATTTCTTTTCGGCGAACGCAGAAACGATATCACGCTCAATGTGGTTGAAGGCCCTGAAAATGTGGAATTGAAAGCTCGCAAGGATAGCAAATTAAAGCCTGGTGAGAAAATCGAAACAGTTCCGTCTCTTGGCATGGCAAATATAGCGTATGACAACTGCCGTTACATATTTATTTCAAATTCCAGCGAGAGTGAAATCAGCGCCGTTGTGGATGGTCTGGTTTACGGAAGCGGAGTAACGGTTCAGGATATTTTTAACCCCGAAGATAAGTTTACCGCGCC
>MHBF01000055.1 GCA_001803225.1 Lentisphaerae bacterium GWF2_44_16
TTGATAAGGCGCATGATTGGCCCTGACAGCTTTTCCTTGACCCATTCGGGGGCATTGCTTTTGTCGATGGCCAAGGCGCGGCGGAGTATTTTTATGGACAGGTCATCAGAGTCTGTTTTTTCATTCAATGCGCTTTGATAACGCCAGTCGGGATTAGAGAATTTCATAGGTGGGGGTTTCCTTTATGTTTGCAAGGGGCATTGCCTGCAGTTGGCCGTCTGATGTGATAGTGAAAGCGCTGTCTTTGGAGAGAAGGATAGGACGCGATGGGACGGATAGGACTAATATGTACGGCTCTCTGTAATCGACGAGGAGCAGTGTGTCATCGGCGGGATGGTACTCGGTAGCGTTGAAGGCAAGAGCAATATAACCGGAATTATCATTTGGAGAATCACTGACTGATATTTGCGCCAAGCCGTACGTGAAGGTGTCTTGGTGCGTCTTTATCGCTTCCGGGGCCTTTTCCGTTGAAATTAGCGGCGCTATAACTTTTATTTTTATATCAGTGTTGGCCGCTGGGCAGAAGCACTCTGGCAGGCCGGGCGTGCATTGTCCGTTAGTGATTGTGTAGGCTCTCATAATTTCCCTTTACGTTTTTTATGTTGATGATAAACGCCTTTTCTCTTGTGGAGACCAAGACAGTTTATCAGAGGGCGCGGAATGTAACAACAGCGGAAGGAACCGTCGGTTTTCTTATCCATAAGATAGTAACTCCTGAATCCTTCCCTCTTCTTATTGGACCATTTCAGAAACATTTTATACCCCGAGAAAGTTAATAGAGCCGGAACTGAATCCGGCCCCCTGGTTGATGTTTACGAGCGTCTTCCCGCGTAGCTGAGGGAATAGTATTTTTCGGAAGTGAGGAGTCTGATATTCACCGCATCGGTTATTGGCAGCGTTGCGTTCTCGCTGGCGAACCGCATCAGTTGCGGGAGCTTGTTCTCGGGAATGAGCGCTAGAAGCTCTATGAACTTTTCGGTTTCTAGAGTGACTGGGCCCGGGAGTTCGAGCTCCCGTTCACCGAGGGCAAATTCCATGTCCTCCGTGAATATCCGGCTATTGTTGTTTTTACGGTTGCGGGCGGGTTTTGTTTCTGACTTACGCATTGATAGACCTCTTGTTTGTAGTGATTGCACTGTTGATACGGGACAGATATTGTTTTGATCCTGGCGTATTTATTTTTTCCAGCAGCAGTTTAATCTTCCCGGTGTTATTGGCATTTGTCCTCATCGCTTTGTTTAATTCTTTGAAAAGTGATATGCGGGAAATGCCGGACTTGCTACCGCCGAGTATTTCAGCGGTGTGCGAAAGCATGCTGCCGAACAGCTTTTTAGGGTCGGCAGAATCATGTTTTACTAACGTATTCATATTAAAAATCTCCAGGCGCTTGAGTTAATGCTTCTTCCTACAGTGCGCCTTTTTGCCTGCCGGAAGAAATTGTAAACGTATAAATTCAAAAAAAGTTTTTTTGGCGGCCTAGATATAAAGAGGGAAATATGTTTTAAAGTTTTCGCTATGGCGATTGATGTTGTAAAAGTTTTCATTTTTAAAAGTTTTTGGCCTAAAAATTATTTACAGGTTTATTTTGTGTGTCTTGCTTTTTTACTTTTAAATAGCCGGTTCAAAAGATCCACTAATTCACGCCTGGCATATATCAGCCAGCAAAACGTTGTAAGGTGCAAACAAAAAGTGAACGCGTCCATAATTAAATCCTTATAAAAGGGCTGGAAAGCAGCCCCTATTCCAATTTATGCCTCGTGCCTTGTCCGTTCGGCAATCAGCTTATTTAGGTCTTCAGAATGGGCTTCCATCCCGATTGCTTTGAGTTCATCCAGTTTATCGTCGGCGATAAGGTGCAGAATATTTCTTGCAACACTGGGACTAAGATAAATGGCATACGTAATGGCTCCGGGAGATATTTCTGCGTCTATAGGTTCGTCCTCGTTTGTCGGTTCCTGGCCCTCTGTTTCGGCGCAGTCGATGATTATATCCGGCAGTTCGTTATTGGCACTTTCTATGGGCACTGGAACAGTTTTCTCTGATGGAGCGACTTTCAGGGCGGCTGCTTTATCTTTTGCTTTCGCCGCTTCATGCGCCGCGTTTATGGAGTCGTAAACATTCTCAAGAAGAGCTTTACGGATCTCGGGGTCTTTAGATGCCTTCAAAAGACGTTCTACGGTGCTTGCGCTTATTCCGAGTATGCCAGCTATTTTTTCCGAGGCCTTGCCTGGGGGGGTAGCGTCAATTGAAGCTGGGTTACGGTCCATTCTTTCTTTTGCCAAAATACTTTCCTTTTCATAGAGGGCCTCGACCGCAATAAGCAGGGTCGCCGGGCTGTTCTGGCGGCGCTTGGTCTGGTCTTTCACCGCTTCCCTTATGATGCCGGAACTATCAGTGGCGTCAAGGTCTTCATTGACATATACAGGCACTTTACATAGGCCAGCCTCGATGGCGGCCTTCAGCCTCGTGTTGCCATCGTAGACAAATAATTTTCCTGCACTGTCCCTTACGGCAGAGATTGGCCTGTCGCCCTTGAAGCCTTTCTCCTTCATCTCGGCGCTTATAGAGTTTAGTAGTTCCGGTTCTATAACGAACAGCTTGGAAGCTTCCGGGTGAGAAAGTAAATTTTCAACCGGTACTGCTTGATATCCTGTGGCCGTTTCAGCCATTGGGTTTTGATTTACAGTGCTCATTGCCTCTCCTGCGGTTTGAGTTTTGGAATTATCATTAGTCTTCATATTATCGCCTCCTGTTAAAGTGTATATTTCAGAAATGTACTTGTCTGCTACTGGAGTACTGATAGTCTTTAGCATGCGCAACAAGTTATAGGGATAGAAACAACTTGTCTTGTCAACTTTTTGAAGTTCCAGCGCCAAGGATGTTTCTGTAACCCCGCCGCTGCTGCCACGAAGGATGTCCGCTATAACTGGTATCATCTCATTGACCAGGCTTTTCAACGCCTCAGAGTTGAATTTGGTGTTTTTATTATTTTCCTGCATGTGTAAAATCCTTATTTTAAATATTTATCATAGATGCGATTATGTCTCCCGACATTCTCGCACACGGGCTTTCCGAAGCTTTGAGATATTCGGACATTTCCCTGTAAAATTCGACCTGTTCTTTTGGGGCAGTAAGAGCCCAGCCAAATTCTTTGTGATCCACAAGGAACGCAGCCATACATACACCCATAATGGCGTCTCCTTTGCCATTATTTAATTTGTTCATCAGTTTATAATGTGCTGGAAGTTGAAACCTCATCATATCACACCTCAATTAAAAAATTAAAATAAATCCATATATCAATCTATCACCCGAAGAATCCTTCTGTCAACCCGCCTCCTTTATTTTTTGTTTGTCCCCTGAACTTTCCTATGCATAGGAAAATCTTCTGGACGTAATAGCTATAATCATTTAAACATATTATGCTGAATCAAATACGACTTTTTGAGCGCCTTCTCATTTTATATCTTTCCATGTATATTTTGAAAAGTACCGATATAAGTTGGATGTCGAGACAAAGTAACCACGTGAAAATAATTCCTCTTAAAATCATTCCAATTGGATCCATTGAGTGTATTCCTTATTATTGAAAAAGTTGGGGAAACCAATTCTTATGTTATTTCAATTCCAGCATGTTCCTTCCGGTTTTTGTCTCTGCGTCCAGGACGAGCCCTTTGACCCAAGTAGGGATATTGCGCCACGCGCAGAGCATAGCTGCCTGACATTCCTTAACCCTGTCTTCAGGGACAGCGCAGATGATTTCATCATGAATATGAAGATATACTGGCCAGCTGTCTTGCTCCAGGCGCAGTATGGCATTGACGAGAATATCCCGTGCTATTGCCTGAATAATGTTTTCCACAGCCTTGCCGCTGTAGACGAACTTTTTAGCAGTTGCATAACTTATATCACAAGAGGAGATTTCCATGCTGACTGCATTACCCTCATCATCGAGGGTATCGACTTTTTTCGATATGGGGCCATCTATTTTCACGTCGGAGTAAATGATCTTCCTTCCAGACGGCAGGACAATGTGAACATCGTTATCTGTAGATTCAAATTTAAGTAAACCCAGAGTGGTGGAGACACCGTTAGCGGCGGATATGAAGGCGTCTTCAGCGTCCTTCCAAAATTGTTTTATTTTCCCATATTTCTGCCGGTATGCACTTACGGTTTTGCAGCATATTGCCTTTGTAAGAGTGCCATCATCAAAGAGTGATTTAGTATCGGGTGAACTCTGCATTTTGTCTATGAAAGTCTCCTTGCCCATGCCGTAACCGAGACCCAAAATAGCGGTCTTACCTACGCCGCGCAGCTTCTTCATTTTTATTGCTTCCGGGCTGTTCCCCGGCATTTTCATCACAGACGTATTAAATATGGCGCCAGCGAACTCGGAGTAGATGTCGCGGCCCTCGGCAAAGGCCGCATGGAGGTCATCCTGCCCTGAGATGAAGGCCAGCACACGCGCTTCTATCTGTGATGCGTCTGCGGCAATAAAGACCTTATCGGCTGGTGCTTTCAGGGCAGCTCTTATTCTTTTTGCAAGTATCTTCATAATGCCCTCTGCATTGGCAGGTGACGGCATATTCTGTATGTTGAAGCCATTGCTGCCAGCGAACCTGCCCGTTATGGCTTTACAGTATTTGAGAGCGATTGGAAAGCTGCCGCCGGTATGCCTGTGGATATTTTCCAAATACTGAAGTTTGCTTTTCAGATTTGGGACAGTCTTTATCAATATCCTGAGGCGGGATAATTCTTTTACTTTATCATCATCATCGTTCAATAGTTCCTGCATGGGTGTGTCATCCATTGACAGGGCTGGTATCAAGCCTTTTTTACCATCTTTCATGAGCACCTGCCGGCCTGTTACTGCCAGGGCGTTGCTTAAGAGTTCCATAAAAGACTTATTCCCGGAGATACCTTCCGCAGTATAACCGCTATGGTTCAATTCCCCGCTGATATATTTATCAAGTTTCTTTATGCCTTCTTTGACTTCTGTTATGTCAATCTCAAGGTTTTTACCTAAAAAGAGCTTTATAGTGTGGTTGATGATATCCAGTTCCTGCGGGATGCTGGAAAATAATGGTAGCATTATATCTGCCAGCGCGGCTGTTATATCGACGTCGTTGACGGCATAGTCCCTAAGCATTTCAATTTGAGCAGCAGTAGGCTCCCTCACGCCGCACATGAAGTCAAGGCAGCCCTTAGAGGGGAGATTATATTTTACAGCCAGTGCTTTCAGATTGGCTGGCACGTCAGGCCCGTGAAGGGCGTGGGCCATCAGCATTGTATCGAGAATCCGAGCAGGCACGAGGCCATATTTTATTTTCAGGATGGACATATCGAATACGGCGTTGTGGGCTATGGTCGTTACCTGTTCCAGATTTTCGCCGTAGAGTTTTTTCAGTTCATTAATGGCGACTACTACGTCGCGGCGGAATTCGGCCTTGCCGTCCGGGTATTTTATGGCAAGTCCTTGGACCTTAAAATCAGGGGAATAGATATAATCGATATAGTTCAGTTTTTCCAAGCTGTATTTTTTATCGTAATAAGTTTCAAAATCGAGGACAAGCAAATGTACTTGTTGGAATGGCTCCATCATACGAACAGGTACTGGTCCAGCATCCTGTGCGGGATTATTTTCTGTAGTGGCATGTTGTGGCGTGAATGGCATTTTCAGACCTTCTTTTTTCTTCTCGGCGCCATCAGCAGTGCCCATCGGCACGGGTTCTCTCAGGATTCCGTGCACTAAATTTAGCTTCTGATATATCTCGTTAATATTCATATTGTTGCATTCATTTGTAATGTTTCAGTGTGCAGGGTGTGCAGGGTTATATATTGCGCATAGACTAACCTAATTTATTTAGGTTATTTATAGAGTAATAAAACAGCCTGCACACCCTGCACAGATACTTCTCCATTTAACAGTTATTCTCATTTTTTCTGATACCCGACCAGACAAATATTTGCCTGCCGCCGTCCATACGCTGACGCTTCTTCACAGCGCCGGGAAATACTTTTGGCACCACCTCTGCGAAATTACCTTCATGTTTATTCCTATAGCCGTTATTTATGCAAAATTGCTTATACAGCTGATAGAGTTCCTGAGCGCTGATAAACGCGTTATTGTCCACAATTAAAGCTTCTTCCAGAAAACTGCGTTCGTGATCACAAGCCAGGCGATGCTTATCTTTTACGGCCCTGCCGTCAGGCACATCAGGGAAAGACTTTAGTCTCATGAGCTGCGCCAAACCTTTAACGGCCCATATAAAAATGCCGGGCATCTCTTCCGCCACCAGTTCGTATTTCAGGTTCTTATTATCCTCCGGAGTATCCCTTATAACATTATTAAAGGGGATTATCCGGAGCCTGTCCCAAACACCGTTTGAGCGGTCAGCGAAGCGCGGCAGCGTATTTGTAGCGAAGACGCACCTGGCTATGGCTGCCCCCATCGTCGGGTCTTTGAATTTCCTTTCCACAGGCAAATTGCCGCCACTTGTTATATCCTTGAGAGCCCCTTCTATTTTGGCCAGGCTGTAGCCGTTGCTGTCTTCAGTCGGCAGATCGCCTACAATGTTCAGCAGTTTCTCCGTAAGCAGATGAGTGGAGAAGTGATCCATGATATTGCCCAGAGGTAATGCACAGATATTTTCAGATCCGACAAGATGCTCCAGGACATGCAGGGCCACGCTCTTACCGCTACCACCTTCCCCAAATAACACGAAGAATACGTTGTACTTCGTCACTGGCAGCAGCGATAGTCCAAAAAGCATCTGCAGGGCATCCTGGGATTCATTTTCGGGTAACACCGTCTTCACGTAGCTTTCCCACTTGGGACAAGGCGCATCCGGTATAAAATCATAAGGCAGCATGAGTGTGGAAAACAATTCTGGTGCGTGGCATGATGCTATGCTCTCTTTTGGAATATTTTCTCCTTCCATACATTTTATAAGCTCATAAGGTTTCACGACAACGTTGTTCATTACGATAATATCACCTGCTTCTCTAACTTTTTGGGTCTGCGGTTCTATGTATGAAGGTATCACCGTGAGGGAATCGACCCAGGCCATATCAGATGACTGAAGATTTGCGATAACGTTGGCCTGCATGTTTTTTGTAGCGTTATCCGGGTATTGTTTTCGGAGAAAGCCCATTATATTTGCCTGTACGTCATCCTCCGGGATTTCCCTGTATATTTTGCCCTCAGTCCACTTGAACCAGTTGCCCCGATAGTATTTAAGCAGAAAGTTGTTTTTATCATCCGTAAACTCTTTGCCAAAATCATCTGCAATATTTTTAGTTATCGCCTGTCGCCCCCCATCTTTTCCGTTAGCAGTGCTTGTTATTTTGCGCCTGTCCCCTGGGTCAGGTATTCTAATGGAATTCGTGGCAATACACTCAAAAAACTCATTGCTGCTGTGCGATAGCATGTAATCGTCCAGGCCTGTTTTCCCATTAGACAAAATGTTTGGCAATATTACCACGTCCAGAGTAACTCCATAAGGATTCAGTGCCATAGACAAAGCTTCCGCGCAGTGCATGAAGTCGTCTTTTTTATTCGGCTCCTCCGCGTCTGAGTCATATACCATAACGGCAAGCTTCCGCTGGGCCTTCATGTAAGGTCTCAGATCCGGATGCAACGACTTATCTCCTTTACCAGCCATCCAGCCCCAGATGCCAGGAAGTCCTATAACAGGTACGCTTTTTGAACCTGCACATATCGCTTTCTTCTCACCTTCAGTCAATATTAACGGGCCTGTTTCATTTTCCAGCAGATACTTATGTGTCGCCGGAATGATATACGGGAGGAGCCCACTGCCTTTCCTTGAAAGGTATTTGGCATCTTTATCATTATCCATTTTGGCGGGAAAGCGCAGGCGAATCCTGTAATACGTTCTACCGTTATCCAGATATCGCTTCCAACCGTTGGTACCTGCCTCAGGGAACGGAATAGAGTATCCCTCCAAAGGCTGTCCAGCAGTGTCAGGCCTGAAACCGAGAATATCGCTTATCTCGTGCGCGCAAACGGGTCTTATATATAGCGCTTTGGCTATTTCAGGACTTATCACCGACTTCTCAAGGTCGCCACTGAACCACGCATTAAAACCTGCGGAAAAACCATTAATAGACGACTTGCCAGCGATCATAATTTGTGGTATATTTATAGTATCAGTTTTTTCTATTGCCCCTGTCGTCAACAGCGCGGGGGCTTCTTTTATGCTACTCATGCGATTACTCCCTCAGTCTGCCGTTGAAGATATTTCGACAGTTCCGTTGCCTGTATCCGTAACGCTTTATTGCTGATTTTAGTTACCCTTATCGCCCCCGATTTCAGTAGCCGGTCGAGTGTCCGCTCTGATACGCGCAGAAGCTTCGCTGTCTCCCGCCTCGTATAAAGATACGGCACCGATGCTTCTTGTCCTTCAATCATAGACGCAGTTGTTTCGTTCGTGTTCATGCTGAACAAATCTCCTCATTAAAACATTGTTGTATGTACTAACTACAACCTACTACATAATCCCGCCATATTCAAGCTATGTCAATTGTAATTTAAAAAAAAGATGATATTATTTGTTGTTTGTAGTAAAATAGAAAGGAATTTTATATGGTTAATAATTTTTTAAAAGAGATCAGATCGAGGAAGGGACTGTCCCAAAAGGGATTAGCGCAGAAGACTGGGATTTCCCAGCAGCTGATATCAGCCTTTGAACGTAATCCCAAGTCATCCGGCTGGCGTAAAATTTCAAATACGAATCTTGAGCTTCTAGGCAACGTCCTGAATATAAAACCGGAAATAATTCTTAATGGGCCCATAGACAATATTCCCCGGGAATACACTGAAAAGAGTAGGCCATTGAACGTTTCATTCAAGGAGCAGCCACATACGATGATACTAAGCAGGCAGGAGGTCCTTTTTATTCACATGCTCCGTAATGTTAATGAAAAGACCAGGGGAAAAATATTTAATACATTACAAATGAATCTGGAATTTAAAGACGATACCATGGAAAATATTTCCCGGGAGTGTTTAGAAAAAACGAATTAAACCACCTCTTCAAAATATCTATAAGTCCTTGATATTACTATGCATAGGAGATTTTTACGCGTATTGATTCGGCGGTCATAACTGAATCATTCTGAATCACTTAGAATCGAAAAGGCGCGGATAAATAAATACCCGCGCCAATGCCGAAAAGGGCCTATTTACGTATTTTCAGCCCTTTAAAACCTTTCTCTTTCACGCCATTATTTTTTACGCTCGCGGTAGATTTATAAAACTTTTCGGCGACAAAGCGGGTTAGTCTCTTTTTAAAATCTCTTTCATCCGCTGGCCTCCATCCATTCTTATTGCAGAAGCCCAGATATACTTCCTGTAACTCATTCATAGTTATGCCGTCGTTGCTCCCTGTTGCCGCCAGGCTTTTCTCAGCGAAGATTTCAACGCCAGTCGCCTCGTTGAGGGCATTTTCAGTATTTTCATATACTGATTTGGGTATTACCATATTTCCCGTCCGGTTAAAATCAGTCCGGAGTTTTATTGAACCGAGCAAGATCCATTTCAGTATCTCTCCTTTTTCTTTGGACAGAAGCCTTTCCGTGAAATCTATCCGGGGCTTTATAGTTTTCTTCGGTTTTGTTTTCAGTATGATGAGACGGCGGGCCCAGGCTTCATAGTCGTCTTCGACCTTCAGCAGCGGCTTTGTGTTCATTGTTATAAAGACGTTGAACTTACCCTTTATCACAGATCTCTTATTGGAATGCTTCCGCTCAGCAATCTGGATATCGCCGCCGACAAGACGTTTTAATTTCCCGGCATCCCTTGACGCCAGAAAATCGTATTTCTCATCCGGCGCGCATAGAAGATTTTTACCTATAAAAGCGGAAGTTTCAAAAGCCGTGCCGAGGTGTTCAGTACGGAGTTGGCCCACGTTTTCCTTTCCTATAATGCCTGTTATTATATTCTGCAGAGTACTCTTGCCGGATGCCCCCGGGCCATGGATTATTAAAATCCGCTGCGCAAAATTATACCCCAGCAGCACCATTCCAGCCCATTTCTGTAAAACCTCTATACTGTCGTTATCAAAAATGTTTTTTAGAAACTTCATGAACTGCGGCGCTTTAACTTTAATGTCCAAGCCCGAAGGTATCTTTATAATCTCCTGAAAAATTTCCTCATCGCTTAGCATATCACTCTCGAAATCCTCTTCCGGCAACGCTTGTTCCCTGTTTTTTATCTGTACAAAAAAACTGATTATGCTCTTGAAAAATCTCCTGATTATCTCTCGCATTATTACTGCCTCTTTGTTAATTGGTTCTATCCGCTGACGAATGTCATGCATTATCGCGGAGTCCGGTAACATCCGCGTGGAAACCACGCACATGTTACCGGTTTTGGTTTTTTAAGCCTTTACTGAAAGTGATTTTACAGGTTCATTCTTTTCGCTATTTACCGTGTGTTGTACTTCCTTTATAATATTGTGACATGCCTGGGGCGCGTCTTTCGCGATCTCCTCCAGTGCTTCCGGGGATAGCGAGCCGAGCTTTCCAAGCACTGCCTTCAGAAATGACTCGGGGACACTTATCTTTTTATTTTTAGCCGCCCGGGGGTTTGCGGTATCTTCGCTGCTTGTCTCAGATTCATTACCAGCAGATATAGTTTTATCCGCAGAAATCCCTGTTGTACATTCAATCGGATTTATAGCGTTGGAAGCTGTACTATCTTTATCAGTTGTATTACTATCTTCACTTTTTTTGCTCAGTTTATAGGCCGCGTCAAGGGTTAATTCTCCACTGATAACCTTTTCCTTCAATGTAGGGTCTTTCATAATTGCCCTTGCCTGTCTTACATAATTTTGGGATTTGTTTATGATCCGGGCTATGTAGGCATTGGCCGAAATACTTTCTGATTTATCTGCCCCTTCTTTCAGGTCATTGCGGGTGCCCTGCCTGGCCTTCGCCTGAGACGCTGCAATCTCAAGGAGTTTCTCTATGCAGATGAACTGCACTTCGTCCGAAGAAGGCCGTCTGTTCGACTGTATCTCTATGGCTTTCTGCAATATCTCGTCGTGATTCATCTTATCCTGGCATATAAGCACCGGCACTTCTTTAAGCCCGAGCTCCTGGGCCGCTTTCATTCTTGTAAGACCGTCATAGACCAGATAATTTTTCTCTTCAGCATTCTCAATCACCTGAAGCGGATAGGCTTTGTTAAAGCCATCTTTTTTCATGTTCGCTAGAATGCTCTGATATATGCGCTCATCTATAGGGAAGAGGTTTGCGATTACGTTGTGCGCCAGCAGTTCTGAAGACAGAACACCTGTTATCAGGTTGCTTGTATTGATGTTATTTTCCATAATACGTATTCCTATTTTTCGGGTTGTGTCCGCAAACGCCGTTAAAAATTTCAGCGTTTACGGACAGGTAAAAAACGAGTGTTAAAGGTTAACCTTATATACTGTCAGGAACCCGTATTATATGGGCGAGTGCATCGGAACAATCCCGAATGTAGGAAGGCTTTTCTTTATGCCCTGAGATTGTCTTTATATATGAGGACGCGTGTGTATGCGCGTATATCACGAAACTTCACTGCCAACTTGCCGCCAGCAATTCCCCTTTCGTGCCGGGGGAATCATAAATTACTCTTTCTATTCTCTTGCCTTTTTTTGCTCCTTTCTGTTATTAAACACCCAGTTTCTAAGTTCGTCCGGCAGGAAAACCACCCGTCCGCCTACCTTGTGAAACTTCAGCCCCTGCCGCCTCAGGTTCCACAAATGTCCCCGGGATATGCCACCCAGGAACTCCTGTGCCGCTTCCACGGACATGAACCCGTTGTTGTTATTTACATTTTCCTCGTGCTTCCCCGCCAATACGCCCTGTATTTTTCTCAATACGGCAGCGTTATCGACGGCCAGAATTTCCTTTAACAGATCTTCTTTCAGGCTCATCAGATAAACCCTTGAAATTTGTTTTCTGCTTAGCTCAAACAGAATAAGCAACAGAAAACCGTTAATGTCATATACAGAGGAACAAGGCTATAATCCGATGTAAGAGAGCATTAGATATACGGCTCTGGATTATAGTTTTTTATACTCGACAATCTTATTTTATCCCGAAAGCTTTTAAAAAGCAAGAGGCTCTTCAAAAAAATTCATCATTTTTT
>MHBF01000056.1:0-8003 GCA_001803225.1 Lentisphaerae bacterium GWF2_44_16
TGTCTTTGTCAAACTTATTGCACCCCACCCCTTTTGTCAGACTAAATGCTCTTAGAGACTTGGAGGGGGGTGCGTTTACTTTTTCAATTTTCAATCTTCCTTTTTTGCCGAATTTTCAAAGAATGCTCTTGACAACCCTCTTGAAATAGCATATAATCTGAATATGCGGGAACGTTCCCGCAGTAAAAAAAGAAGTCTGAATATGGGAATTACAATACTGGAAATAGCGAAAAAAACAGGGTATTCCAAGTCAACGGTGCACCGGGCATTGACTTCTTCTTCTCGCATAGACGAAAAAACCCGTCAGGAAATACTGCGGATTGCAAATAAATACAAATATGAGCCCAATTTACAGGCAAGGTGTCTCTGCGGCGCTAAAACAAAAATATTGGGGGTAATTATCCCGGATGTCGGTAATTCTTTTTACGCAAAAGCTTTGAAGGGAATAGACGAGCTTGCAGAACGCGAAGGATATAACGTTTTAATGTTCACCTCCCACATGAGCGAGAAAAAAGAAGAACTTATTGTGAGAAAACTTCAAAATCATGGCGTGGAAGGCCTCCTGATAAGTTCGATGGCGGGAGGCCTTGAACTTGTTTCAGCATTGAAAAACGCAGGAATACCATATGTTGGTTTTCATCAGACAAATATGAGTGATATTGATTTTGTTCATAGCGGCCTGGAAATCGGAGCGTTTAAGATAACTGATTATTTAATAAGCCTGGGGCATCGGCGCATAGGACATGTAACAATTGATCAACCCGTTGACCTTGGTATCGCTCAGAAACTTGAAGGTTATAAACGCGCACTTGAAAAAAATGGAATACCGTTTGATGAAACATTGATTATGAGCAGATCAAAATTTTACGGCTTTAATACAGGCTATGAAGCGACAAAGGAACTGCTGAAATTAAGAAATCCGCCGACCGCTGTTTTCGTACTCTGCGACAGAATAGCAGTCGGGGCAGTGAAGGCGATAAAAGCTTCGGGATTACGTATACCAATGGACATATCAGTGGCAGGATATGATAACGAACCCTTTTCTGAAGTAATTGATCCGCCATTGACAACAGTCTCATCATCGGCTTATGAAATAGGCAAATCAGCCGCTGAATTATTGATAGAAAACATAGAAAACACAAATACGAAAAAAAGGCAGCTCGTCATTGAACCAGTACTTGTGATACGAGATTCGTGCCGTAAAATCGGATGAAAATATTTTTAGCAGGGGGCATCAGAATTGGAATGAAAATCATGAAAAAATCAAAGGCTTTTACCCTTATCGAGCTCCTCATTGTGATCGCGATTATATGCATACTGGCGGGACTTCTGCTTCCGGCGCTGTCAAGGGCAAAAGGCACAGCCCAGAGAATTAAATGCATAGGAAACGAAAAACAACTTGGTATTTCAATCGCCAGCTATGCGACTGATTATAACAGTCATTTGTGCAATGTGTCCAGCAGCGGTCCCTATTGGTACAGCCTTCTTTGGGAGACACACCAAAACGCATGGTTATACAACTGCCCTTCTGATAAAAACAATTATGTAAAAATGACAAGCATAGGAGCACCCGGAACGTGGCCCGCTAAAATCCCTACCGGCCTTATGGGCGGATTATCATATCTTGCCAATAGTGATTTGAATTATTACTTAATTTATTTCAAGAAAATGTCAGCTTTTAAACTTCCCTCAAAGACAATGTTTCTCAGTGACGGAACTAATCACTACTGGATGCTTGGCCACGGCAGTACTATTGATACTTATGACATTTTAATAAATGGAATAACTCAATATGCCAATAGCAATACACGCTATCATGCAAGACATAACGGTTTAATAAATTCTCTTTATCTGGACGGTCATGCAAGTTCGCTGTCTGCCAAAAATCTTCCCAGGGACCCGGGTGGTCTTCCGTCCTCAATGACCGAAGTAAATATTTTCTGGAGAGGAACTGAAAACGGTTCAGGCGCAAATTAATCATAAACGAATAACTAAAAAGGGGATGATATGAGAAGAGATTTTTTGTCCGCATTGGCATTCTTTACATTAGGAAATCTGACAATGATACAGGACGCACATGCTGTTTCTGATTTAACTATAAAATCAGACAAGCCTTTCATAATAACATACCCCGATACTCCTTTGCCGGTGGAAAAAACAGCGGCGGAGGAACTCGCAAAATATATAAACCAATCTACTGAGACTAAGACAGAAACAGTTCCCGAAAGTAAACTTGAAAGAAAAGACTCCGCAGACGCATATATAGGGCAATGCGCTTTTACCAAAGAACAAAACTTTTACAGAAAAAAATTCAAACAGGAAGAATTCAGTATTCTCATAAAAGACGGCAAACTTTTCATATATGGCGATGACGGCAAGGGAGACCCGTTTGCGCATAACATCAGAACCGGAACGCTTTTCGGTGTTTACGATTTTCTGGAGAATAATCTCGGTATCACGTGGATTTGGCCGGGAAAAAGCGGTGAGGATGTGCCGGAAAAAAAAGAGTGGGCCCTGCCGGCATTTTCAAAAACGGATAGTCCGCGACTTCTTTACCGTGGAATAAAATTTTCCAGCGCCTACAAAGAAGCTCAGGAGTTTAATACGGATTTGAAGCACTGGTTCAAAAAAATGAAATTAAGCTGGATACCCCAGGCATGGTTCGGACACAGTTGGGGCAACTATATGATGAAAACAGGAATGGACAAGCAGCACCCTGAATGGATGGCATTGTGGGGAAGCGAAAGAAAAGGTCCGCATTGCTGTACTTCCAATAAGGAATTCAGAGACTATATAGTTGAACAGTGCCTGAACAATCCCATGAATAAGGATAAATGGATAGTTTCGATATCGCCCAATGACGGTTACGGCTTTTGTGAATGTGAAAAATGCAGGGCCATTGATCCCGCCGGCACAGATTATAAATCAGGAACCCCCAATTTATCCAACAGGCACTGGGACTATGCAAATTATATAGCGAAAGAAGTCAAAAAAAGAAAACCTGAATTAAACGTGGGAATGCTGGCATATACGGCATACACAAAACCTCCGACAAATATAAATAAATTTGAAGATAACCTCTATGTTTCTCTCTGCTTCAGCGCGGCATACTGTGTACTGCCCGATAAGAAAAAAGAATTTCAGGAAAATATTCTGAAATGGAATTCCCTCGGCGCAAAACTGGTAGATTATGAATATTGGGGAATGCACTATTGGCTGGATTTGCCGTATATCTTTACTAAGCAGATAAGAGAATTCATGCCCTTCATGTATAAAAACGGCCTTCTCGGAATGCATGGTGAAGCGCAGAAAAATTTTGCGACACAAGGTCCGAATTACTACCTTGCCGCACATTTGATGTGGAACCCTGAAAGTGATTCCGACAAAATCCTGGAACGTTACTACAAGGCGTTCGGCCCGGCGGCAAATTATATAAAAGGCTATTATGATACTTTTGAAAAATCCATTCAGGAAAACCAGAAATGCGACTTTGCCTATCTGGCATTAATCAATTCATGGCCGGAAATTTTCCCAGAGAAAACAGTTTCCCAGGCAGGTGAATACATTCAAAAGGCAAAAGACGCGGTAAAGGACAATCCTATTTACGCAGAACGTGTAAGGCTTGTCGATATAGGTTACGAATACACGAAAAACATGCTTGAACTTCTCGGTATCTACCGGAAGCTTGGGCGGGCCGGAGTACCACTCTGGTGTTTCGGATACCAGGGGGCCATTGCAGAATTCAAGTTCTGGAAAACATTGCCCGAAATGCCGAACGCATGGGTTGAGTTCTGGAAAAAACACCCGGATGAGCCGCTTGAAAAAGAAGAAAAAATAAAACTTCTAAAACGCGCCCTTCATCTCGGAAATGAAAGGGAGAGAATTCTTACTGAAAACGCGAATCTGCCAGTAGTATCAATTGGAATGTATAATTATTTCAAGACAAGAGGATACTACCAATGGCATCAGGCCATTAGAGAGGAATTGGAAAAAGAAAATATTAAAATAGAGTAATTAAAAGAAAGGTTGAAAAATGAGAATGAAAACAATACTCTTTGCGTTCTGCAATCTGATGATCATACAACAGGCATATGCCGACAGCGATCTGCTAATGACATCGGATAAGCCGTTTGTCATTAGCTACCCTGACACTCCTTTGCCGGTGGAAAAAACAGCGGCAGAGGAACTATCTAAATATATCAATCTCTCCACTGGGGCCAGGACGGAAATAATCAATGAATCAAAGCTTCAGAAAAAGGATGCCGCTGACGCATATATAGGTCAATGCAATTACACGAAGGGACAGGATTTTTACGTCAATAAATTCAAACAGGAAGGATTTAATATTGCTGTAAATAACGGAAGGCTTTTCATATATGGCGATGACAGCAAAGGCGATGCATTCTCTCAAAGCACTAGAACAGGGACGCTTTTCGGTGTTTACGATTTTTTGGAGAAGGAGCTCGGCATCGCATGGATTTGGCCGGGAAAGAGCGGGGAAGATGTACCAGCAGTGAAGGAACTCCACATTAAATCATTCTCCAGAATTGACTTTCCAAAGTATTGCATACGTTCAGTCATGATAAATGAAGGCGCTGAACTCAAATACTGGCTGAAAAAAATGAAACTGAGTTGGGTACCCGGCGCATGGTTCGGTCACAGCTGGGACTCTTATGTTTTTAAAACCGGCATGGATAAAGAGCATCCTGAATGGCTCGCGTTGCGAAACGGAGAAAGAAGAAAACCGCATTGCTGCACCGCAAATAAGGAGTTCCGGGATTATATGGTTGACAGATGCCTTAACAGTCCAGGAAACAAAGGCAAATCAATAGTTTCAATATCACCATCAGACGGATATGGTTTCTGCGAATGTGAAAAATGCCACGCCCTCGACCCGCAAGGAACGGATTACAAGACAAGCATTCCTAATTTATCCAACCGGCACTGGGATTACGCTAATTACATAGCAAGGGAAGTTAAGAAAAAAAATCCTGACCTGAATATCGGAATGTTTGCATACACAGCATATGCGAAACCGCCTACAAACATAGATAAATTCGAAGACAATCTCTATATATCTTTCACATTCAGCGCGGGTTATTTTGTAAAACCTGAAATGAAAGAAGATATTTACAAAAGAATTGATGAGTGGAAAAGCAAAGGGATAAAAATTGTAGGCCGTGAATACTGGGGCATGCATTACTGGCTGGAATTGCCATACGTATTTACAGCACAAATAAAAGATTCGATGCCTTATCTTTATAAACGCGGCCTTGTAGCGATGTACGGCGAAGCGCACAGCAATTTTGCGACTCAAGGGCCTGTTTACTATCTCGTAGCACATATGATGTGGGACCCTGAAACAAACGCCGACAAGGTTATGGAACGTTATTACAAAGCATTCGGCCCGGCCTCTGAATATATAAGAAATTATTATGACACTTTCGAGAAAGCTATTATTGAAAATCAGGGCAAAATTGAAAGTTTCGCTTATCTGGGACTGATTAATTCATGGCCGGAAATTTTTCCTGAGAAAACAATTGCCAAAGCGGGAGAGTTCCTTAAAAAAGCAGAGGATGCAGTAAAAGGCAATCCGGTATATGAGGAACGTGTGAAGTGCATAGGCATCGGTTATGAATATACAAAAGTCATGATTGAACTTCTTGCTGTTTACAGAAAGCTGGGGCGTGCCGGAGTACCGCTCTGGTGCTTCGGATATCAGGGCGCCCTTGCGGAAGCCAGTCATTACAAATTAGCTGAAATGCCGGAAGCATGGAAAGAATTCTGGTCAAAGCATCCCGATGAACCGCTGGATAAAAGTGAAAAAATCAAACTCCTTAAAAGGGCACTGGAACTTGGCAATGCGAGAGAAAAGATTATTTACGGTCAGGACGGACTGCCCGCAATATCAAAAGGCATGTATGAATATACGTTGAAAACCGGCATGAGGCCATGGCACCGGACAGTTAAAGAAGAATTGGCAAAAGAAGGAATTAAAGCAGAATGAAAACAATTCACTTAAGTTTTATCAGCTACATAGCGCTCACAGTTTTGTTGCTTGCTGGTTTTCCACTGATTGTCTCAGCGGAAGAAAAATGCAAGCCTGTCGCTCTGGTTGGAAATTCCTATGGCGTCCATGAATTGAAAATACTGATAAACAAAGCTGTTGTTATTTCCGAAGACGAAACCTACGTTTACCAAAACTGCGGAACAGAGATACCTGTTTCGGAACTGGACAAATACAGTCTCCTGATTATCGCGACATCCGTCAGCAAGGCATTAAATAATGATGAAATGGAAAAGTTGAAATTATGGGTTACAAACGGAGGGAACCTGATGCTTATAAATGCCGCCCCCCTTGCAGTATGCGGCGGAAGGGAGGAACTTCAGAAGACGAAAGCTTTTGCGTGGGCAGGAATTCTGAATACGAGAAATATCAGGAACGGAATCCAGTGCAGGATAATGAATGCGGAGGCCCCGCTTCTGAAAGGCGTGAAAATTGACGATGTTAAAACATGGCCTGAAAATGTGAACAACATTGCGGATATCAGCACCCCTATGGAAACAATTATCGGGGACGCTTCATCATGCTTCATAGGAACCGCTAAAATAGGAAAAGGTACTGTTTATTATTTCGGAGAAGAACTCTTCCGCATGTATGGGAAAAAACCCGAAATCGCAAATAAGTATCTGGAAATAATACGCAATGCAATCCGCGCCGCCAAGCCGTTGAATCAGAAAAAAATGGGGGAGTCAATTCTGGAAAAAGGCAGTTGGGGCAATACCTCGATTTTATTCTGGAACAGGGAATGGAGCCGGGGCGAAGAATACGGTCCGCGCTTCACGCCGCCCCTGCCCGCTAAAAATGAACTCATCAAAAATCTCTCGGCAGATATGGCTTTGGATGAATATGAAACACTCCAACTCAATCTGACGCCGTTAAAAGACATTAAAACAATTTCATTCAATATCGAAAGTAAAGAGATACCTTTACAGAATATCGAATTTCTGGTACAGGAAAAACCCAATCCAATACCTTGGCCCAAACAACCGGAAATAGCCAAAGAATTCCCTTACTGGATGATTGCGCCTGAGTATCTTGATACGAAATCCAAAGTTTCTTTTGCCCTTCCTGGAATAGGGGAAACAAAAATAGTCTGGTTGAGAATAAATTCACACGGCATAAAACCCGGGGATTACAGAATATTCGTGAACTTCAAAATTCCATATGAAAAAGAAATACAAATCCCCGTCAATTTGAAAGTTTACCCTGTGGAACTACCAAGAAAACGTCCTATCAAACTTGCCGCCTCTGGACAGGTTTACGGGGACGCGAACAATGCCGGGCCTGCGTTGCGCTTCACAAAAGATCTGGAAACACACGGCATAGAATGGTCCCTCATAAATATTTTCAGATTGGGAACATTCAAGATACAGGGTTCAGAAGAAACACTTACAATTCAATATATGCAAAAGCACAGAACAGATTTTGAAAATGGCAAATATCCAGACTTGGATATGACGGCCCTCGACCCGTGGATGGAACAGGCGATAGGACACGGATTAACTAATTTTTACGCTTCGCCAAAGATGTACGATTTAGAAAAATTTGCTTTCACAAAAGAACAGAAAGATAAAATTGACGAATGGTTTATCGGCCAAGTCTCACGCTATATGAAAGAAAAAGGGCTCAGGATGTTTGTTGGCACAAGCGGAGATGAATTAAGCCTGGAAGAACTTAAAACAAAATGGGAACCCTGGGCAAGAAAACTTGTAAAATCAGGATGGAACTGCAGTTCGACATTCAGTTGCGGAGTGCATGTGGATTATTTCAATGAGATCTCACCGCTGGTTAAATTGTGGACTTTTAATCAGGCATACGCTCCAAGTTTTATTGAAAAAGTCAGGCAGGGGGAAATCAAAATCAGGAATGACGCGCGTATCGGTACTTACGGTGCGGGCGAAGGCCGCGGTTCGGAGTTCAGAAAACCGTTGAGCAGAAG
>MHBF01000056.1:8028-11346 GCA_001803225.1 Lentisphaerae bacterium GWF2_44_16
CTGAACGGAGTACAGAATTGCGCGGTAAATCCTTATTTCAAAAGCTGGATATATTATTCCGACTATGGAAATAGAGGAGAAGCTGGAGGAATTGGCGGGGAAAGATTTGTTTCCTATATAGATAAAGACAATCTCTCTGTCCCTCTTGCCGATTGTCCTTTCTGGGAAGGCGTACGAGAGGGAATGGAAGAAGGAAATCTTTGCGCTATCTTATCGTGGTATATTGAACGCTTGGAAAAGGCAGGAGGCAATGGCACATTAAAAGCAAAAAAAGCCAAAGAAAAACTGGAAGAAATTATCAGTTCATCCGACACTGCCATAATAAAATGGAAATCTGCAATTCGCTATAAATATCCAGTAAAAGAAATCGAAGCATCTTCCACAGATTACAAAAAAGCAAAAAAAGAAATTCTTGAATTGCTTGTTTCATTAAAAGATGATGCGCAAAAATGTATCCGGCCTTCTCTTTATTGGAATGATATTGAACTGATACATGAAGGAAAAACTCTTGCAGCTATTTATTACGACAAAATCAAACCTGACGTCCTGCTTCATCAAATAAAAAAACTCTCAGGAATTGATCTGCCTGCATTTCAGGCAGCAACAGAATTGAACAATAAGTATAAGACCGCAATCATCATCGGCAACGCGGCACAGAACCAATTAAGCAAAAGAATTCTTGCAGAAAATAACTCCCGTGACACTGACAATAATTACCCCGGCATAAAGAGCTATTACATACGCGAATTTGATGGTTCCGGTAAAAATATTTTCGTAGTAGCCGGCCCTGAAAATGAAGGAACGGAAAAAGGGATTAAAATGTTCTCACAGTTTCTTTATTCTAAAGGAAACTGGCTGAAAGAAAACAATTAGAACTGGTCGTTTATGTTGGTGGCGGACCACTTGTATCCCCAGTTGCCGTTGAAACTGCATGGGCCGCTTATGGACTGGCCGTCATCGCTTATAGTACCGTTGAATTCCTGCGGCGGGTTCAACTGGTCGGTAACGGTAAACTGTATCTTATTTCCCTTGACGGTACCATCCACACTCATTTGGTCATCAATATTATTCAGGGCCATCAGCTTTCCTTTGATTTTATCTCCGGTGCGTGTATATGTCAGATGGTAAGCGGCTTCCCGCGAAACAAGCAGCCATGTCTCAGTCGCTACAGCGTCATGTTTCAAATAACCGGGAGCGTCTGTTTTTACGGGTTCGGGAGATGAACATGAAGTTAAAATCAGAGAAAGGCAGAACAACACAAAAAACAATCTGAAACGCATAATACTCCTCCATACGATTTCAGATATTCTAACAGACGAAAAGGCTTTGTCAAGTTTCATATCGAGAATAAGATGCTACCTTATCCGTTTAAACGAATCAGGATTTTTTTGTGATAACAGGGATATTGGCAGGCTTCGCGGCGGCGGCCGCGCAGTCAATTTCATATATACTTTCGAGAATATACATAGGGAAATTTCAGAGCGCGGTACTGCTTCTGAGCGTCTCTCATGTCATCATGGGCATATTTTCGGCATTGCTTTTTCCTTTTCTGAAAATGGGAAATGGATGTTCCCTTAACGGCTGCGTCATGCCGTTTGCCGGGTGTACGCTTTTTTATGTTTTCGGACAAATGGCGTTTTTCATGGCCCTGAAAAAAACGGACGCGTCCCGGGTATCGCCTCTGCTCGGTCTTAAAATTCTCTTTCTGGCGATTTTCTTTTCGGTTTTCATGAAACAGGGTTTTTCCTATCTTCAATGGCTGGCGGTGTTGATGTGCATGTTCGCGGCGTTGCTGCTGAACTGGTCCGGAGGCAGAATCCCATGGCGCGGATTAGGATGGATACTCCTGGCATGTATCTGTTATTCTCTTTCGGACCTGAATATAAAAATTATGATAGACCGGCTGGACAATGGCCATGACAGCATGTTGGCGCGTTCCATTTTTTCAGTCTGTGCCTGTTATATGGCATGCGGAGTAATGGGCCTTGTGGCATTATGTTTCATACCGCGCCCGAGATGGGAAATGTGGAAGGCCGCCCTGCCCTTTTCAATGGCATGGCTTGCGGGAGCTTTTTTTCTTTTTACGAGCTTCGGCTTTATCGGGCCGGTCTTCGGAAACATAGTCCAGTCCAGCAGAGGCCTTATTTCGATCGTGCTCGGCGTCTTGATAGCGCTGGCGGGTTTCCCTGAAATAGAAAAGAGGATAAGCAGAGGCGTTTTCACAAGAAGGGTATTCGCGGCAATACTGATGCTTGCCTCAATAGCGCTGTTTTCGGCGGCGGATTATATAACCAGACATTAAATTCAGGAAGACCGTCTCACGACGAGAGAATTCTTAATACGCTTCAGGTTTTCCATGATTTTATCAAGGTCACCGGAAGAAAGCTTCGCGCCTTCAACGGAAAGCCGTTTGTAAAGCCCGGAGCCAAGCAGCCACTTGTTTCCGAAGTAAATTACATCTTTGAGCTTTATCAACTCCATGGCATTGTCGGATGAAACCCCGGAAACGCCGTGTTCGTGAATACCTCTCGCGGAAGCGACACTCCAGATTTTCCAGCCGCGGGATTTGGCGGTAAAACAATAATCGCTGTCCGAACATATCAGGACAAAGTTCTTATCCATTATGCCTATCTCGCGAATCATTTTTTTTCTCAGCATCATGCAAGCGCCGTTGGCCCAGACAATCTCACGGTTAACGGTAAACTGAGAAAGCAATCCGTATTCATGTCGTCCCTCGGGAAAGGCTTCGAGACCTCCGGCACATACCACGTTTTCAGGATTGCGACAGCTTATCTGCAAAGGAGCGGCGATACCGCACTCGGGTTTTGCGTCCATAAAATCCACAAGTTCCCGCACCGCGTTCGGTTCCAAGTACATGTCCTGATTGATGAGCAGCATGTATTTGCAATCTTTATCAAGGTATTTCAGAATGCCTTCATTAACAGCGGCGGTAAAATAAACATTGTCAACGTTATTATCCTTTATGAATATTTCCACCGGATATGTCTGGGCGTTCAGGCTCCTGACGCACTTGTCAAGCTGTTCAGATTTCTTGTAGTAAGGTATGATTACAGGGAGCACTTGAAATTCCTATTTTATTATGGGAAGCCGACCGGCTGGCTCAGGATTATGGACTGCGTTTCCTTAAGGCCCATAGTTTTATGAAGCGCAGGCTTGTCAACCATGCCCAAAACCACCGTGGCAAGTTTTTCAGAGGCACAGAACAGATAAACGTTTTGACTGATGAAACCTGTGTCCGTGGCGGAATAAAATATTTTATCGTCCTTTGAGGGGCTCTTCAATTTTGTCATATCCGCA